>NZ_JBMERN010000067.1:0-21030 GCF_049310965.1 Loktanella sp. DJP18
TGGTGGACAAGGCTATCATGGAGATTGCCCGATCAAACCCTGGTCGTCTGATTGATATTTACGACAACAATCTGGATATTCTCAAGGATCTTCGTAAGCGCAAGGATAAACTGAACCAAGATGAGAAGCTTGCCCATGACCGCCTCGATATGGGGCGCAGGGCAATCGGCAAGTCGCTTTCTGAACTTGGTCACCTGGACCCAAAGAAAGTCGAAAGAGATGGTCATCCGATGATGTCCAGAAAAGGACTACACGCGAATCTCGATGCCTTGCGGCCCATTGGTAATGCCATCGCAAAAACAGGCGACGTCATTCAAAAGTATGCTCCTGAAGCCATCAGGAAGGGGAGAGGTCTTATGGATGATCTCATGAAGGCGGCGGATGAGAGATAAGATATGAAAAAGCAGCGATTGTCTCCAGGCGCGCCTGTCTATGTGCCTGGTGCAGAGCGGGCAGCAGCGCTGTCACTTGGTGCTGTGATGATCGAGGGTGACGCACGTCTTCATGTTCCGAGCCCTCTCCCGAAATCGGTTGATCTAGCTTCCTTTTCGCGATGGGTATCACCTACGGCACGGATGATCTGGATCAGTGAGCTGCTGGAAGCTGTTCTCGAATGCCGTGTCGACCTTAACGACATCGCCGGCCTTGTAGATGGCGGCTCTGTTGGCGATGACGGTGATGATGAGACACTGGTTCCTCTGTTTGTGCCTCGCTTTGAGATGGACAACGCACGGCACATCCCTGGTGTCTCGTGGGATCGCAGGAGGCGGACATACGTTGCAGATGCGAGTGCAGACTTCGGTCTTGTTTTTCGCTATCTGACGCCGGCCATGAGGGCGATCTGGATTGCCGAGCGGAACGTGGATACAGCAATGAACTCGCTTGTTCGCGCAAGGGCAATCATTGAAGATGTCGAGTCTGATGATGAAATCGCGCCACTCGAGCGATTACCTTCTGACGGTGAAAGGAAGAAGGAAGACGGGTGAGATCTGTCGATGGTAATGCGCATCTGCATAATCTATCTTCGACTATCATGTTGTAGCCCTGCCTGAGATCTAATCAGGCAGGGCCACTCTTGTGTGATGTCAGGCAGCACCCAGTGTAATGCGCTTGTATTCGTAAGCGCACCCGTGAACAACGTTGACGATTTCACACATCCACGACAGTCCGAAGTTCTCATCTATGACCGACATGTCGTTCGGCCGGTCGTTTCGAGCTGTGCCGTAATACCCGACTGTGAAGAAGTTACCTTCGGTCTCATTTTCGATCTCGAGTGCGTCGGTCTTGACTGCAACTTTCAGCTCTGGCGGGATACGATCACCTGCGCCGATCACATCGTTGAGTGCGGTGAAGTCATCGTCGGAAAAGACGTAGACCTTCCGGCTCGCAGTCAGGGTCTTGATCGTTTCTGGATCTGACGTCACTGTGACTTGCTTTGCGTCTGGCGTTTCGAAAAAACGGTCTGCATCTGTCAGTTTGACCTGCGCAATCGCCCAGCTCTCTCCAGGTGCGATTCTGAATAATTCTGTGTCAAAGTCATAGCTGAGTTCAGACGTGTTCTTTGGTGATACGACGATGGCCACGATAGGATCGATTAGGGCGGCCTTGATGTCGATGGCCTTCTGGCGAAGTGTTTCTGCTTTCTTTCCTGAATCGGCTGCTTTCAGCATAAGCCTGGCTGGCATCGGGAGAGATGGCTTGGGGCCTAATCCCGTGCGCAGGTTGTAGACGCGCTTACTGATTTCAGGCTCTTCGAAAAACCGAGGTGTGTCCGAGAGAATAGGGCGGTTCATGAAATTTTGCACCAGCACGATGTGCTTCCCATCCGGCATCGACATGACGAAGCTCGCGTCAATGAAATCACGCTTCTCCCAGTTTTCGCTGGTGATGATTTCCTTCTTGAGGTCGAGGAACTTGGTGATCGGATCGCCACTTTCCTTACGACCATAGCTGGCCTTTTTGTAGGTCATTGATCCGGCCATTTGAGAAATCGACCGCGCCGCTGTTTCGTTGTTTTGCGAAAGGACGACCTTGATGGCAGTCGTAGACTTCATGGTTTCAACTTCTGCCTTCGAATATCGTGTTTCGATCTGGGCGAAGTCTTGGCCGACAATGGCATAGCTTACCCGCTTAGATCGACCTACAGCTGGGCCGTTGATTACAGTGTCAAGCTTTGGAAGCGTTGGTGTTTCGTCCAAGAGAAAGAAGAAATCATGCGGTCCGAGCTGGTTGCCGCGATCATCGATCGCATTGGGGCCGTTGGCGACGAGGTATGCGTTTGCGCTATCGACAAATATGCCAGTAATCGTTGCAAAGGCCTTAGCGTCTTCCGCATTGATCGAGATATAGATCGTGATCGGTTCCCATTCATCGCGCTTGTAACGTGGCATATAAGCCTCGCCACGTTCCTTAGATGCTTTGACCCTTGCTTCCTCGCGCTCACGCGGTTCTTGTTTTGGTGACCCGCGAAGCTCTGTGAATGAGAACGAGCTGTTTGATGTTCGCTGACGGACCGCTTCGTTCTTGAACGGGTTGAGGGCTTCGTCAAGAGTTGTGAGGATCGAACCACGTGTTTTGTCTGGCTGGTTCATCAGCTGCGTCATTTCAGCCTTCGATCTATTCATGATCGAAATCCCATATCTGGCTATGTAGGCGTCATCCATGGTGCGGGCTTCGGCTACAGCCTTGCGGAAGAGCTCCCGCATCGGATCTTCGCCATCGCCATCCTCGATATCACTTTGTGCGTCGGTGAACCAATCGACGAACATTGGAAATGATGCTTCCTTCCCGCGCCAGAGTGGTGGAATGCCATTTTCAGTAATGTCAGGGAATTCTGGGTTTTGGCCGAGCTCAACTTTAGCAACCAGAAAGTGGATTAGGCCGATGAGGGCCGAGCGTGCCTTTGACGTCCAGAACTTATCACCACCTTGTGGATCAGGGCAAAGGACGGCAACCAGGCGCTCGATATAGAGATCTCGCCGTGGTCCGGCTGCTGGAATGGATGATGGGCCGATGGGGTTCCAGCTTGGAAAGAACATCTGTTTGACTTTAATGGCACCCATTTGATCGCGCATGGGTTCGCCGTTCTCGTCAAGGTCGATCAGCGCTGGAGCGATTAGCTGCGCTTGCTCTTCCGTGATGTATCCACCGTCTGGGAGATCCTGTGCCGACCACATGAGCTGAAAGACAGGACCGATGGTCGCCCTATGACCTGAGGTCATGTGAAAGAGTTCCGGCTTTTGGTCATTCAAAAGCTGGCATGATTTATCCATCATAACTGTCGAGGGGACAATAAATGCGACGGTTTTACCTGTCCCCGGCGGTGCGAGGAGAAGGATACTCAGCGTTTCTTTCATTTGGATAAGTTGGTTTTTAAGCTTTCCAACCAGGAAGAGTTTTCCGTCAAAACCTACCAGGTCTCGTTTTGACATAGCGGCAATATCACGTTCGTCGGCCCAACGCGTGTCGCCAAAGATGTTGGGTGTTTTTTCCAAGCCCTCCGTCCTGACACTGATCAGCATCAAAGGAGAGATGACGGCTGTGCCCCATACTCCCAGAACGAGACACACTTTCCACAGATCGATTGCCGTTTCGTCTCCAGACGGGAGGATCGACGCCTTTGCGGACTTGAAATACCACCCCCAGAAAGATTCGATCCATTGAGTGAACGAAAGATCCCCAGATCCTGTGAGTGCTGCTCCAAAGCCTGAAAAGAAGGCTCCGATGAACCGCAGCCTATCAACAAACGGTACACCCCCGAAGATTGCCACATGAAACGGAAAAAAAAGCACGAGGCCTACGAGGAACCATAGAATGCTCCAAAGGACGAGGCGATTAGTGATCTCGGAGATTTTCTTGAGATCATTGAAGGCCCCGGCTCGTTCCAGGTTCTTGTCGCGCTTGTGGAGTGATGGTCGATTGTCGAACATTTGCTTTTTGGATCGCCTTTTTGCTGTCTTATCTGAGGTAGGTAAGACACGGAAAAAACCTAAGCCGGAACGGAGTTTTTTGGATGAATATGGGTATGCGAACAGGGGCGATCATCGCTGCTTTACTGGTAGGTTTGACCGGTTGCACAGACGCTGGAGCGAACTCAAAAATTACACCCGGGCCAGTTGGCATTGGGCGCGGCATCGATGATCTCAAAGGGACTCCATGTGCTTGCACGGAAATCCCTATGTCCATTCCTGTTGACATGCAGGTGTGATTTAGATGTTTGATAAGATCAAGAAAGGCGCGTCTGATGGTGGTATGCCCGCGACCGTCGAGCAGGCCAGCATAGGATCTCCTGGATACCCAAAAGACTTTTCTGTGGGCGCTTTGAGAGAGCGTCGTCTTCTGATGTCTCTGCGCGTTGTAAGTATTTCTCTGTTTGCAGCCCTCGTTGTTTGCGTGGTACAGGCCTTTCTTCTTGTGAGCATTTTTCCTCTTAAGGAAGTCCGGCCTTTCTTGGTTGAATTGACTGATGCCGGTTCTGTTGCTCATAGTATCAAGCCAATCGAAGATACTTTCGAAGCCAAGGACCTCCTCACTGAGAAGCTTGTGCGTGAATACATCGTAAATCGGTCTGAGATCCTCAGATCCGAAGAGGTCATGGCAGACCGCTGGGGCAGGGGTGGTTATATTGGCGTCACGACTGATGCGGATGAATACAACCGCTTTGTCGATTCTGTCAGTCCGACCTTGGATCTCATTCGAGGGCAGGGTGCTGAGCGGCGTGTCTCGATTGTCGCTGTCAACACCGTAAAACTCGGCTCACTCTACATCGCGGATTATACTGCCAAGTCGTATGATCAACGTCAGAAGCTCGTCGATGAGAAAACCTACACTGCGACAGTGGATATTGAGTTTCGGCCGCTCAGGGATATGACGAAGGACCAAATGCTCATCAACCCGACCGGGTTTACCGTAGTCAACTTTTCACTCGCGGAGAAAGACCAGTGAACATCTACAGAAAAAGTTTTGCTCTCGCCGTATTGTTGGCGACTGTGGCACCAGGAGTGCTTTTCGCTCAGGTTCCGCCTAGTCGGCCCGGCCTTGCCATCGCTCAGCCAAACTATGGCGTGAGTGGTCAGATACCGCAGTCGACGGATCTCGTTCAGCGCGATTACAATGGTCAGCAACCAGTGCCTGGCACTGGGCAATATCCAGCCTACCCAGCGCAACCTCCCCAGCAGGACGACCTGTTTTATGTAGATGAAAATTCCCAGGGGCCGGATGCGCTTGCTGGTGGATTGTCTGACTATAATACCCAGAGGATGAACCAGGCCGGTGACCAGCTCTCTGGCAATTACGCTGGCGTATCTCAAAACGGCATGCCGGCCGGCATGACTCAGGACGCCTGGAACAGGCCGTTTGACAACATGTCACAAGGTCAGTCAGCTCCCGGAACTATCCGGTATCAATGGAGCTCTGATCTGGTGATGCCGGTTCGGCTCAGGGCTGGGATGGTCACGAGTATCGTTCTTCCTCAGTGGGAGGCTGCGCAGGATATCGTTATTGGTGATCCAGGCGCCGTTGAGGCGTCAATTCTGCGGCCGAACCAGATCGCCATCAAGAGTATTCAGACAGGACTTGATACGTCACTGAACATCACCGGCGGCTCTGGAAACGTCTACACATTTTACCTTCGGACCGAAGGTCGTAATACGACGAAGGTCACAGATCTTCAGGTTTTTGTCGAAGCTGCTCCCAGCAAGAGTAACGGCGAATGGTTCAATGGTGAAAAGCGCAATGCATATGTCGCCCCGCCGCAAACATCCGCCGATGGCTCGACATCTTCCAGTCAGGCAGGTGGGGGTGGTATCAACCTTCCCAATGCTGCCAGTCAAGGGGAAGAGCCTGTTCCAACGGACCGGAGAATCTTCAACTTGAAAATGTTTGAAGTGAACGAGGGTGATCGGAGTATTGCACCAGAATATGCATATACGGACGGCCGCTTCACATATCTGACGTTTCCTGCTGGAATGACAGATCGTCCAGCAGTATTCCGGATTGTTGACGGCATCGAAGGCCGCGTAAATACGCGTGTGACAGGCCGTCAGAGCGAGGTGATTATTGTTGAGGCTATCGGCGATTTCGTCCTGCGCAGTGGAACTCGTGCGGTCTGCATCAAGCAGGTCAACGCTGAAGACCAAGTAACTCCAAGCCGTAACAAGTAATCTTCGAGAGGTCCCGTCATGCGCAGAATAGTATCTTGTTCCATTTTGGCTCTGTTTGTTGCCAGTCCTTCATTCGCACAGGTGACTGGTTCTGACACTATTTTCAATGGTCCTGAACTGAAGGATATGTCTGAACAGACTATTGATGCTGGCGCCGACCTTTTGGAGGCGCTGCGTAAGGCAGCTGAAACACCAGCACAGTTTCAAGTCTCTGAAACCAGTCTTGTTATTTCAGGTATGATCAACGAAACCCTGACAAAAAACTTTGAGCTTAGAAATGTTGGCGGAAAGATTGGTAGAGTTTTCAGTATCACTTCCGTTGGTGTTTTTCCCGGTTTTATCGTCGAAAATGATTGCCCAGAAGAACTTGAGCGTAGTGGCGGGCGATGTATGATCACTGTGAACTATACATCGGACGTTGAGAAAAACTTGTCGACCGCGATCGTGATTGGTGTCGACGGCGAGGACCAGACGTCAATCCAGATCCCGGTGGAGATAACCGTAACCAAGCCTGAGGAAGTGGCTATTCCGGAAGAGATCGCACCTGTTGTGATCATCCGGCCTGATATTATTCCAGTCGCGCCGGCAGGACCCACAAACGAAGATGTTGCGCGTCGGTATTTCGGTAGTATGGGAGGTATGCATCAAGGGGCTGCGTCGTCTCAGCCCGGTATCACAGTTGTGTCTGCGGCACCAATTCCTGCCGCTCCGGATTTTTCTGGTGTTGGTTACGATCAGATGACAGTGGAAACCATTGCGACGCAGGATCGTTACGACAGCAAGATCCCATTCACGGATGCGAGTCTTCCCGTCGACCGATCCAAGATTTTGACGGCTGATCGGGTTATCAAGGCTGTCCTGGATACGCCCGTTTCTAACGTTATGTGTGGCAAGGTCGTTGCGATCGTGGAGAGTGATGTTTACAGTGCGACAAGTGCCGTTCCACTTATTGCGGCAGGCTCACGTATCATCGGCGAGTGCGGCGAGTTCATCGGTAAAAGAGCTGGTGTCGCTTGGAATCGCATCATCACGACAGATGGTCGCTCTATTTCTTTCGAGTTACCAGCGGATACCCGAGACGCGTCCGGTGTAGGGGGAGCTGTGGGAAGGACTTATAGCTCGTCTTTCGATCGTTATGGGCTGCCGATCATTTCAACCATAATCGACGCGTCAGCTGGCGTTATCATGGCTGTGTTTGGGGAAGATGAAAAGGTGGTTGTCGACGCAAACGGCAATACCATTTCTGAAAAAAGTGCAAATAACGAAGGTATTCGCATCGTGACCGGTGAGGCCCGCGGCACAGCACAGGATATTATTAAGGATATTCAGGATGTCAGAAGGATTTCAGTCATCCCGAAAGGGAGTCGCATCGACATCGAAATCAGTGAAGACATCTACTTTGCTGATGATCGCAAGGTTGTCAGGTTGGCTGACATGACGTTCGACCTCAAGGATATCAACGTCGGAGAGGCAAGTAGGGATCTTCCGAGCAGTCTTACACTCGTCCCTGCTGCCCCAGGATATCAGGGCCCATCGATCGTTGTTGGGGGCCGCCTCTATAAAGTGGAGGAAACACCTCAACTAGACAAGAACGGCGATGTTATTGAAAAAACGGTATCTCCCGAAGCGCCTGCGACGTTGGATGATATAACAGGGTTAGTGGAGTAAACAGTGCTGACAGCTGATCCGAATCACATTGCTGGTCGCGTCCTTCGAAAATTGCATGCGTTCTATAGTCGCCCGAATCTTGAAGAGCTGGTGATGAACAGGCCTGGGTATGTCTGGATCAAGGATCGAGGATCGGATTGGCAGGAATTTGAGGCTCCGGAACTAACCTACGACTATATTTTTAGGCTCTGCAAAGTGCTTGCGAATATCAATAACGCAAAATTTTCAGAGGCTGATATCCCGATCGTTTCCTGTGAGTTGCCAGGTGCACCATTTCGCTTCCAGGCTGTTGTCGGCTCCAATGTGCGATATAGTCTGGACGATCGTGTCGGCGTCGCTCTGGCCATCAGATCTTTGATGGCTGATACGCGCATCGATTTTTCTTCCTATGGGCTTGTTGGAGATGCACAGCTACCTGGAAGTGCGGCTGGTCTACTCGCTTTCGACGTGGGTGAGGATCATATCGAGGCACTTCATGAGATTATTGCGCGCCACGAATCTATTATTGTTTCCGGTGCGACCTCGACCGGTAAGACCACGTTTACAAACAAGGTGATCGAACTCATCCCAGAAAATGAACGTATTATCACAGTTGAAGATGCGAGAGAGCTTTCTGTGTTGCAGCGCAATCGCGTCCACATGATGGTCCCGAGAACTCGATCTGCGAACGCCATAGGATACCCGGAAATTATCGACTCCCTTGTGCGACTGACGCCAGACTGGATTATTTGCGGCGAGCTTTCCATAGCCAACGCGCAACCCATCTACGCGACAATGGGTAAAGGGCATCCTGTCATCACTACGGTCCATGCCGGATCGCCTGCGGAGGCTATTGCAGCCTTTGCAAATAACATGAGTATTGCTGGCGCAGACATCGCCCTCTCTGGTAGATCACTCTACGACAGTATTGCAAGTCAGGTTGGTGCCGTCATCCAGCTTGAGAGGCGCGATGGTCGCCGTCGTGTTGTCGATATTGCTTTCCCATCGCGTGATATCGCCAGGAAAAGAAATTCCTGAAACTTGCTTCGTCCATATCTGTTCTGGCCAATATACTCGTTGATCCGTAGTGTAGCAGCAGAGGGAGTGAATATGAGGACGAATAAATGTCTCGCCATCTACCCTGGCATGACAGAAACGTAGCTGAAAGGCTCGTTTTTAGCTCTTTTACAACCGCGGCCGATGACATCGGCGGCGCAGATACCAAAAGGCCATACGCCATTGTAGCCCTTCCTGGCTATGAGGTTCCGGAGGCTCTTGATAAGCTCAGCAAGGATGCGCTGTGGCTGACCAAATCTCCTGCGGCACCTGTCATCGTCTGGGATGGTTTTTCGCCTCACGCTCTCTACGAGGTGATCTACGAGTGCTTTGGCTTCACGTACGATCAAACAGCTGGAAAAATTTCCGTTCTGGATGTAAAGTCGGGTGACTTTCTTCCCGACGCGCGTGCGACCGCCGTCATGAAATATAGGCCGATCAAACCTGCGGGGCTCGGCAAGACCGCATCCTACAACCGTCTGCTGGACCTTTATGCGTGGTCGTGCATTTTTGAAAGGCCTGGTCCGGGTAACATCAAGCACGCCTACCTCGAAAATGGTGGAGGTCGCACACATGGCATCTATTATGACCTTTTTCAGTATACATGGGGGCGGCCAGATTCCCACCCTTCGAGCACTGATTCCGGGCACCGTGGAAAAACAATCTACCCAAGGACTGGAGTGGAGCCGAGGAGTGCGGAAAACCTCATGCGTGGCCCACTGGGAAGCCTTCAGCAGGATGATCACATAAAATTAAGGTCGTCGGCGATTAATACGCTTGAATGTATCAAGGATCATGCGCCGCCTGTCGGAGCACTCGCTAGGATGACACATGTGCCGCCATCTCTCTACGCGGCGTCTATGCCGTCTGAGCGAGACCCTGAAACGGGTTTGATGTGGAACATAGAAGAAGACAGTCGTCGTGCCTACGAGCAGACCATCGGCGCTACGGCGAAGAAGGTAGCCCCACTCCATGATGTGGGAGACTCCGGGCACGTTGAAGACTCGAGATCGTTCTTGTCGAGAATTTTGTCGAAACGTAACAAGTTTTAATCAGCTCAAGACACTGTATGAGATGGAGACCGAGCCCATGTTCGGCCTCCATTGTATTTATCTGCCGGCCGGGTTTGGTAGCTGGATGACGGTTCCGAATGCCGTGTCCGTCAACGCACCCGTCAATGTCGCAAGAAGCTTTTCGACATTTTGAGCTGTTTTTGTCAGGTTCAACTCTTCCATGCGCCCAAGGAGGTCATGCTCCTTTGCATACGCAATGGCCGCTGCGAGATCGAGCATCACCTTCTCGGGTCCTCCAGTGCGTTTCTGGGTGCGGTCGAGGGTGATTTTCGACGTCCACAGGGATGCATCTGCTCCGCCGAGTTCGACGGCGCTGATATAGTCTCCTTCGTCACCGCCTGACCACGTCAAGTGATCACAATCTGCCGCCAGGTCGAACATTTCCGGCCGCTTGATGAGATTATCGTCGTTGAGTTCAAGCGGTCCGCTCATGCATTTTGAGGCATTTGTAATCATCTCAATCCAGAACCTGCTGGACATCGACGTCATGGTGTCGCCGCGCCGAAGTTCGGCGTAGAACTGAGTTCTCCTGACGAGTTCGAGATAGTATTGGAATGCTCCAACCATCTCATACCCTGCCGGCATGTATTCATCTTCGTCGCTACCACTCCTTTGAACGAGGGTTGTTCTGGGCTTCACAGCGTAGGGCTCATCCATAGGGGCCCCCTTTGCATCGATAAAGTCGTATGCGTAGGGTGTCTCAGACGCTTTACTTCCCATAACGACCAGATTTCCATCCGAATCACGGACAGTGTAGGTCTTTCTTGCTCCATAAGCTGTCCGAGCGGAGATCGCTGTGACTGCCTGGCTCAATGATTTTGCATCCGCAAATCCTTCATCATACTTCTTGCTGTCAAGGTAGAGCCCAGCTTCGGTATAAAGCTGGAGCCTGAGAATGTCCCATGCTGCGTCAGGATCAATATAAAGTTGCTCGAGGCGGCTTTTAATGGTGCCTTCAAGACTTACCTGCATGAGCTTCAATGCTTCATGGCTGTCTATGATGCCGGCGATTACTGGCATCCCATCAGCGACTGCAATAGCATCGTTAATCAGATTATGATTGTGCACAGCATTGCGGGTATCCCGGACGAATTCTGAGTGGTCCTGCGCAACAAGTTTAGTCTCACGTGATATTTGCGCCTCGGCGGTTGCGGGTTCTGTGATCCTTTGCGCGATGATTTCCTGAAACCGAGAGTTTTGAGGGAATGTTGGCGTCGGTGACAGAACGTCTGGACCAAGAATTTTTGCCGCTTTCATACTTACAAGGGCTGTCAGCATTGATGCCGTTTCTGCGCGTGCTGTCATGAGTTGGGCTTGAATGGTGTCGTAGACAGTAAGATCTTCCTTGAGCGTTGTCGTCTGATCAAGCATTTGCTCAAACGCCGGGATATTCATCATGGCCTTCACGACGATGTTCTGCACTGTGACGGATCGCGCAAAGCCAAATGCGGCTGTTTCAATATTTGCTTGCTGAACGGCTGTAATTGCTTCGGGAAATGATTGCAGGTCTCCGCCCGAAATTGCCATGTCAATGTTTGGCAGGTCGTCTCCATATGAGTTTGGTGCGATGTCCGTGGAGATCAATGTCAGGTTCTCTGCCTTGCACATGTCAGGTGGCGTTCCAACCGGGAACGGTCCGCTCTGCTTGGTAGCAGAGCAAGATCCACTATAGACGGATGCAATCTCAGAAGGGTTCTCACCGCCAAGGGCTGCGAAGCGTGCTCGATCTGCGTCAATATTCATTGTGTAGCCAAGACCGGTTCTTGTTCCTGAGACGGCGGCGCGGACATCAGCTACTGGATCTCCTGTCTTATCCACGCGATCTGCAAGGTATGCCGCTGTCACGTCTGCCGAGACTTGTGAATCAGTGATCAGGAGGTCTGGATTACTAACGATGTCATGGCCAGTAATTTCAGCATATCGCTGGTAGTTATCTCTTCCCGTAAGTTGGAGCCATGAGCGCCCACGGAATTTATATCCGTCTCCGGCATTTGCATTGCCGAGACGTCCACCTGCTGACGATCCTGGGCCGTAAATCTTCTCGAAAAAAGCACTGTCACCCTGTGACGTGACAGCCCTAATTTCAGAGTCATTCATTTCTCCAAACGCGGACGGAAAGACTTCCCGCGCCCGGGCAGGACTATATCCGGCTTGCTCCGAGATTTTCCAGTTACCGCCGCTCTCTCCGCCAAAGATTGCAGACGCTGCCTTGGAGTAGTCATCGTCGAAGCCGTATGCGCCGAGAGACGGACTGATTTCCGTCGGTGATCCGGAACCTCCGGCTGAGCACGATGTCCCCCCGCGCGCCTGATTCAAAACATTATCAAAGCCTGGAACCGAGCTCGTCGGAATAGTGATGAAGTCCTGTCCGGCAGAGCCTCGACCGGATGTTGATGGCATGGAAATTGTCGATGTAGAACCGGGGATGATTATTGCAGACGGACTCAAGCCCGCGTTTGCGGCGAGAAGGTTGAGAGCATCAGGCGGGAGCTCGCCTGATGCGATCTGCCCCAGAAGTTCTGCATTGATGCCCAAGGCCGTGAGGGGTGATCGGTCAAAGCCCGCACGTTGCATCAGACCCATCACTGCGGAAGGACTCATTCCCGAACCAAGGCGTTGAAGGGTGTCCGCGTCCAGACCAATGCCTGCCAAGTCGGTTGTGGTTAATCCCGCGGCATTTGCTCGAGAGATCAGGGACTGAATACTATCTGATCCGCTCGCAATGTTCTGGACCAGGTTTTGATCAATTCCAATCCCAGAGAGGATGTTGCCCTGCATCCCAAGGCCTGACGCCAGGCGGAGCTGGTCGGACATGGACATACTGCCTTGGGCCAGGGCTCCGAGATTTTGCGGGGTCAGTCCAAGAGTATTCAACTGTTCGCCGGTTATGCCGGCGGAGGTTGCCATCTGCATAAGTGCAGCAGGAGACAGTCGACCAGTTGCGACTGCGCTGATCATGTCATTGTCGATGCCGATTTGTGATAGGCTATCATGCAGTGCGGCAACACCGGGTGTGATGCCCATCGCTCCGGATGGGCCAATCAGCATCGCTGGTGTCAGTTGCCCTCGTGCGATCGCGTCGAGCGTAGCTGGCGTTAGGCCGGCTTGTTCAAGCGCGCTCATGTCCACGCCGGCCGCACCGGCAAGGGCAGTGAAGGTATTCGCATTGATATCACCGGAAGCAAGGGACTTGATCATGTTCAGATCAATGCCGGAAGGAATCCCAAGCCCTTTGAGGTCTCCTGAAATAATGCCGTTGATGTCGATGCCGATTGAACTCATGCCTGGGATCTGAATGCCACCCTCACCGCTGATAGCCATCATAAACATTTCTTTTGGATTGTTTATGCTCTTTAGCACTTCGAGTTTCTGCTGCGCATCCTGAATCCCTTTTACGATCTCGCCGATTTGGGTGGAGTCTGTGACAGGGCAAGGCATGATGTAAGTGCACATGCAGTTATAGAGTGTGGGAATGCAGACAGGCCCAAAAAAAGCCGACAAGGGTGTCGCGGAAATAATGCTGGTAGACGAGAATAGCGCCAGAAAGCCCAATTTTAACTTATTCATGCTATCATCCTCGTCTGTAATTTTCGTCTGCTAACGTCGTGCAAGCTTGAAGCTACTTTGTTATTGATCGCTGCTTGCAGCAGGTACGCCATCATTCTTTTTTGGCATTGTGACTTTCGTTCGTCTCGTAAAATCACCTCCAGTAAAATCACCGTCCATGAATGCATCAGGAAATTCTGTGCCACCATTTTCATGGTATATATCTGTGGATTGCATTGCATTGGTGGCTTCGATATTGAGCATTGCAGTCAAAATCGCGAGCTTCTCGACCTCAATTTTGTAAGTCGCCAAGGCAATCGCACTGTTTGCCCTTACGTCACCGCGGAGGTTTTGCGAGGCAGAAACGATCTGTTCCAATGCATCAGCTTCACTACCTGCTCCGGCAAGCTCGTTGTGAACGACGGTTGCGAGGGCCATGCCGTTCGTTGTCGCATAGACCACGGAACGCCTACGCACTTCTTGAAGGTCACGCATTTCTTCGTTGTTGAGTGGTTCAGAGGTGTAAAAGTTTGTTCTTGCCCACGCCATTGCCTCTTCGATATTTGTCGTTCCGACGGGATTTTCACCGATCTGGCACAGGTTGATTGCGCAGGGGTCAAAGGCGAATTTCTTCAGGTTTTCGTAGAACTCGGCCTGACTCCCAATGCTGGCAAATCCTGAGCTTCCGAAAATATCCCCCATGACGCCGAATTCACCCAAGACAGAGAGCTGGTCTTCTGCAAGCTTCTTCATGTCAGTCAGAGATGAGAGCTGATTGCGCAGCGTCTGAGATTGCTCGGCCAGGCGAGCAATGGCTGTGGGGTCAATCGTAGGAATAGTCCAAGCCTGCGAGCTTGTGGCGGTCATGGTGCAAACGGCCACTGCCAGACCTAATCGGGTCACTCTATTCGTTTTGTTCTTATGGCGCATCATGATGCAGATACCTTTCGATCCATTTGCCGTCCATTTTTCGGTAGAGCTCTTCAACCAGCGACACGTCTTTGTTCGAGGACGAGAATATTTTGAGGTGTGGTCCGAGGCCCGAAAGGTCGACGTCTACAATGACGCTCTCCCCTGACATTGGTCTCTTGATCAAAATGCTCCGCTTCGACTTCTTTGCAATTCCTGACTGTCCGAGAACGAAGGCGAGTTCGCGATCGGTTAGCTCAAATTCCCGGTAGTCGGAGGCGCGGGCACCCGGGTTCTGAAAAAGATAATAGGTCCCCGATTGTTGCCTCACAAGCTGAGACACCCCTGCGGCTGCAATTGCCTCTGGCCTTTGGAAAACAGAAATAACAGCACCCTGAATCTTTCTGAATTCCTGTAATGAAATAGTGAAGAGGCGTCTAAAACTTGGGTCCGCTAGGAGGGGCTCGGTTTCGTCGATGAAGATAAAACCTGGTGACTGGTTGCGCTTCATCGTGGCCCTGATCTTGTGCATCAGGTAATGAACAGTTGCTGCACCGAGCTTCGGGTCTTCCAGAAGCTTGGTCATGTCGAACGAGACAAGCCAGCTGTCGTCGATATCGATTGCATCACGCTCAGCGTTGAACAGAGGACCGTAACCGGTTTCGCTGACCCATTTTTGGAGCTCGTTTCGGATGCGGGATGATGGGGAGAAAAGGGCCTTGTGTATTGTCGACAGAGATCTCTCACCTCTGTCCAGTTCTTCGAATGCTGTGTCTACCGCTTCGCTGATTTCAGTCAGTGCTTCGTTGTCGTCACATCCGGAGATCGAGGAAAGCCAGAGTTTGAGGAACGTCCGGTTTTCTGGGTTATCTTCGCAGTCAAATGGATTCATACCTCCCGCTTGAGACCACGGCAGAGGGTCATTGTTCAATGAGATGTATTGTCCGCCCATAGCGAGGTTGTAGATCGCTGTGCCACGATATCTGTCGAAGAAGAAGTGCTTCACATTCTTATGTCGGGATGACATCAAGGAAAGGAATTCCATCAGAACGGTTTTGCCCGAACCAGTTGGTGCGATAACGACTCCGTGGCCCAAAGCCGCTGGCTCATCACTGATATGGAACTGATGCTGATAAACGGTCTGAGACGTCGTTTTGAAGTTTGCGATAGGGCCTTTGCCCCAGTCGGAGTTCTCAAAACCAGATGCTGGTTTGTCGAGCGTGAAGTCGAAAGCGATATTGAAGCTAAAAAGCTTGTATGGCCTGGGAAGGAGGTCAAGGGATGGAAATTGGAGGAACCATGATGCTTGCGAAGCTCCGAGTTCGCGCACCGCTGTTGCGCCGTTAGATGCGATCACATTTCGAATTAGGACTTCGTGATCATAGACCTCTTGATGCGTTTTTCCGTATACCAGAATTACTTGGCAGTAAGCGCACAGACTTGATTTGCTTTCGTCGTTGCCTTCTACCATCATTGCTGCCTCTTGAAATTGGCCAACGATTGATGGGTTGAAGCTTGAAGCAGCAGCAAGGCGCGCGTGTTGTTCGAGCTTGATAATAGCCTCTGCTTTGGACATCGGCTCCACGTATCGAGATATCGTCATTTCCATGTTCAGTGATGCGAGCTCTGTGGCGAGCGTGCTATTCATGTCGTCGCCGAGTTTTTTGATCCCGATTGCGAGCGCATATTTTTTCTCACGGCCGCCGGTGAATTCGATCAATCCGTCAGGTCTGAACCAAACAACGTCGCCAGCAAGTGCATCAGAGATATTGAGTCCGTAGCCTTTCGGTGCAGGGGAACTGGCCGGTGCCGTCATTGATCCGAGGAATGCACCCAGGGTCATACGGAGCGGGTTCATCTGAGGATCTTGCGTCAGTCGCGAAACCTCGTAGCGAGCCAAGGAGGAGTCGATAATTTGCTCACCTTCGTTCAGTTTTTGTATCGTCTTTGCGGTGAGGCAGACAATATTAATTGTCTTGTATGCATCCTTGAAAGGCTCATTCCACTTCTCGGCAATCTCTCGCGCGATTTCATTCGGAAATCCCTCTGACGTCGGAATCTTGATTTTGCGACGCATCGTGAAGATGCGTGCGGTCACATTGAGCTCTGCCAGGCCGTCAAGGAAGTTCTTTCGCCAGTTTGTTACGACGAGTCCTTCGCCCTGATCCATGAATGTCTGATCAAGGCCTCCGATCACATAATATCGTGCGAAGCCACCGTTCTTGAGGTGCAATGTGCGCATATCCCCATCGAGCGCTTCAAATGGAAGAAAGTCGGAGAGATGTGTTTCCCTCGGCTTTGGCAGGATTGTTCGTGTGACGGCAGGCACAAGAATTGCTGCCCCGGCAAACGCTGTAATGCCGGCTAGGATTGCTCCTACCGATGTTATGAGGCCAACATCGCGCGCGAAGGAAAGGGTGGGTTCGATTGCCATTGTAAGTCACTTTTATCAGGGAATGTATTTGGTGCCCTTGGAGACCCGTGCGAGGTTCCGGCGGAATGGTGGGTATTTTCCGGTGGCTTGGAGTGTGGTTGTCAGGTGAGGATTTCTGCTCCCAGCAACAACCAGGCCGATATGACCGAAGACCAATGGGATGATGGAGACGAATGGTGTGATCCCGAGCACAAGCAAGGATAACATCATGATCATGCTTGCCATGACGATATTGACGATCGCGAGTTCGAAAGGAGCCCAGAGAAACTGCTTTGGGCTCGCGACCGCTTGGTATATGCCTGCGCGCAGTTCAGCCATCAGTTTGACATGCTGCTCAGGGTTGTCGGACAATAGAACGCATCCGTCGACATCCAGGCGATAAATAGATCAGCCGATGCGACAATGAACAGGGCCCCGAGAATTGGAATGAACTGCTTCATCTCAAATTTCGTGAAGAGGGCGCGGATGGCAAAAATCACGAGTGCGATCGATCCGAGAACGTAGACTGCTGCGAACAGGAATGTCTTAAGCTGGCAAATCTTGAACGCTGCGACTCCAAATAGGAGCGGTGTTTCACCGTAGCTCTGCGGTGCGACTTCTGTTGCCTGCCAGCCATTGTAGATTTGCTGAGCTGACGCACTGTCGGCGGCAGCAAGGCATGCTGTAGCAAGCAGCCCGATCAGGGCTGCTTTTTTCTTGGAAGATGTGAGAATGGGCGGGTTCATTTGCATACTCCTGTAGTGCTTTTATTGCTTGCAGCCGTCGGCTTGGTCTTTAGATCCTGAACTGACGAGCCATTGGATAAGCAGATCGGACATTGCGACGATGAAGAGGCCGCCGCCGAGAGAGATCAGGTGGGCGAATTTGAACCGGCCCAGAAATGCGGACACAGCGATCAAGACCATGCCAATTGCGCCAAGGACGTAGACGACCCCGAACAGCCATTTTTTCAGATTCCAGAGCATTGTGCAGGATTTGGTGAAGATGCCGTCACTTCCTGCGGTGGCTGCGGTGGCTGCGAAGGCAGGTGAGGCTTGCATCAGAATGATGGCGACTGCCGAGGCAAGCGTCAGGATGTCCAGGCCATTCTTGACGGTTGTCGTCTTGATTTTCATTTTTTGTCCCTTCGGAATCAGGTTTGATGAGAGTGTTGTTCTGATCGGGAATTAGGGAAGGGATCTCTGCTTCCAAAGCGCCTGTTTTTCTTATTTCCTCCTCCGCGGTGGGTCCGTCGGGCGCGAGTTTTTGTTGTGATCGACAACTTCGCCAATCACATCGTAGCTGGCTGCTTTCAGGGCCATCGAATGCATGCTTCGTTCTGGATGCGTGGGGTTAGGTGCGGCGTAAAACGACACCCACCTGGTTGGGCGGCAGCGTGATGCTTCAAAGCGATCGCAAGGCTGAATAGGTCTTCATCCGCACACTCAACGCCTGACCGATGAAGGCATCGACATCTCATTCGCTTCACGGACTTACCCACTCCTGGGGCCACAATCCCCTTTCGCCGTCGAAGACATCTGCGAGAATGCATTGGCCGAGACCATCAGTTGTCTCTACAGAGCTGTAGTCATTCTCTGCCGTAGTTTTTGGAAAAGTATTGAGGCTGTTGAGATGGCGACCCTCGATTTGTGAGATCCTGGCGTTTGCAGGTAAACGCCTGAGTTTAGGGCCCGCCACCTGCTTGATCCCGTCAGCAGATTTGCGCATGTCAAGACTCAAGCCAACCGTCATGTGCAGCGTGCCGCGCTCGTTATGTCCGCATAAAGTGTCGGAATGGGTCTCTGGAAATACGGATTATAGTTCACCCGTTTCGCTAGCTTTGAAAGCATTAGACCTTAGATGCAAAGGCATGCTCACGCACCATGCAGATTGGCGCTCACCACGTGGGAGTGACGAGCGCCGTCCTGGTCAAACGATGATGGCATCTTCCGACTGTTGCGCCAGATCTGGTATGTCGACAGACTCTGTATTGCGGAATTGGGGACCGACGCTGTCATCGAACACCATGAGTGAGATCGACTCGTTTCCGTTATCCGTGTAGCGCGTATAGTTTGACTTCTCTGTGACGAAATAGGCGCGCGTTTCGTTCTCTTCGCGGCAAAGACGGATGTAGAGAGACGCAGACTGGTAGAGCGCATCAGACTTCTTGAGGCGCCCGCGCTCGTCGACCTGAGCTGTGACAATACCCCACAGATCTTCTTGCCTGCAAATGGCTGCAAGTCGGTCAGCAACCTCTGTCATATGATCGTCTTCCGATTGTCCTTTCTGACGTCCACGCACAAGTTGCCAGTAGTCAAGGATGAATCCCTTGATGCCATAGCGAGCTTTCGATGCAAGGATCTTACGCACGATTTCGTCGATCGTCGCCTGAGGAGAGTAGTCATAGTATGTGTAGTCAGAGGCAAGCGCGACGTATGAGTCTGCCTTTGCGATGAAAGTCTCGTGGTCAGGGTCTCCGCTATCGTGAATCGCGGAGACGTTGAGTTTCATGTGGCGGGCACAGGCGCGTAGTTCGATGTCTTCCGGCGGTGTCTCGAGCGAGAGAAAAAGGTGCGGCGCTTTCTGAATATTCAAGTTGTCTGAAACCGTTCCGAGCAGCACTGTTTTGCCACGACCAAATTGTGCGCCGATACCGTAGAGGCGCTTGGGCTGTAGCCCGCCTTGCATCATAAGGTCGAGGCTGTCGATGCCGGTTCTGTCCGCCTCAACCTTGTTCCGTGCGCTATCAATCGCAGCTTTTGCGACTTCGGATTTCGTTCGCGTTGTGAGGCGGCCGCCCGAGAGGTGGGATCGGCAAAGCGTTTCAAGACCAGACAGGATTTGACTGGGCGATTTTTCCCTACTGTTGACGGCAGACGTCAGGCGAAGTGAGATCGCTGTGATCCGCCGCCACTGAAGCTCGTCGTGCAGGCGATCGACAGCTTCGTTGAAAACTGAAGAAATATCTTCGGAATGGAGCACGAGGCGGTTAAGAAATGCAATGCCGCCCATTGGCTCAACAACCGAGGCGTAACGGACTGCGATGGGGGCCGGGCGCAGGTCCTCACCTCGCGTGCCCGATGCGAAGACGCAATGCCAAAGAGCTTTGTAGTTCGGGTCGTTGAACGCATCGTCTGACAGAAGTGCAGCGCGATTAAAGAATCCTGGGTTGGCCAGAACAGCACCGATGACCTGTGCTTCCAGGGTCAGTAGAGAGCTGGTTTGCATCATGGTTTTGTTCCTTCATGTGACGTGAGATCTAGCTTGAGTGCGCGGTTTTTGTCCCGGATTTTATCCGCGGCGGATTGGCTCACACCAACTGAACCCGGGGTTGTCATCTCGTGACGCTTCTGGGGTGCGGCAACGATCGCGCCACGTTGATGTGTTTGCCGGACGGTGGGCAATGAGGTCTTTTTGAGGGAGGCTAAGATCCATCTTTTCGGATCGACGAGGAAGCCTTGTTTCTCTGCTTGGTAGACGGCATTATAGACATCGCCTTCAGGCCAGGTCTTCAAGAGAGACGCGAGGATAGCCCGTGCAGTATTTTCCGACTGATCTGCTGCGTTGCACATACGGACCATGGTGTCGAATGCGGCCTGCTTTATTGAAATGCGCTCCGGCGCGTTGCGACAGGGATAATTTGGAACGACGACCTGCCGTGCAGGGTTGACGATCGGCAGGGGTGCCGTCTGTCCAAGGCGCTGTTTCGGAGCACTGCTGATCGATGGCGTGATGGCATGTTGCAGGGCCTGATGGGAGATTTCATCGCCAGCGATTTCGAAAAAATCAAGGATGGCAAGCTTTGAGTCCAGCCATGTTTCTGCGGTCATCTGTGCAACGATATGTGCGCGATCAGCGGCGATCGGCCGACCCGTTGACATGATGCGAGAAAGAAGGCGCATCGCACCACCAAGCTCGCTGTTTTCCAACGCCGCAGACATTTCGACAATATGTTTCGCATCGACTTGCTTGAGCATGTCGTCCCCTCCTTCTTCAGGTTGCAGGCTGTCCATCCCGCTTGTTGGAGTTTGTCTCGAAAGAGCTCCGAACAAAGCGATTTGCAAAAATATTTGTGTCAGGTTCTGACGCGCTGACGCGCAAGGTCGTGACGGATCACGCGGATAGGACAGGGTTCCTGATCCATGTGAAGTGTCGCCCGTTCCGGATCAGTGGCTTTGGCTGCATCATGAACGCCGGTGTCGAGATCAAGGCCGCGTCGGTTTGC
>NZ_JBMERN010000068.1:0-20213 GCF_049310965.1 Loktanella sp. DJP18
GCCTACGCCGCGCAGTTTGGTCGCTCTGCCGGTGGTGACATCATGTTTCACGGGCGCGGCCCCGAAGGAAACGTGGTGGCCCAAACCAAATGGGACTGGACTGCAGGGTGCATCGCTTTGACCGATTCCGAGATCGAAGATGTTTATGCGATGCTGAAGATTGGCTTTGCGGTCTGGATACATGCCTAGAATATCCGTCTTGATGAAGCTGTCTTTGGCGTTCATTCGCGATCTTTTTGGACCAGTGAGTTGGCCAGTTCGATGAGCTTTCGCATGAAGGCGGTCAGCGCGACTTTCGCGGGTTTTCCAGCCTGAATCATGGTCTGATACTTTAGTTGGCGAAATGGCCGTACAGTTTTCAATGTACGGCCAAAAATGCTTTATTCAGCGTTTTCAGTAATCCAGGTCGTCATCTGTTCAATTTCGCCGACCTGTGCGGCAATGATCTCTCCCGCGAGTTCGATCATCTCCGGGTCGTCGCCATACTCGAGCAACACCTGTGCCATATCAATCGCACCCTGGTGGTGAGCGATCATGCCACAAGCGAACGCAACATCTGCATCCTCCCGCATCATGCCTTCGTGCATGGCTGGCATGGTAGCCATCATCCTTTTCATGTTTTCCTGAACATGCTCCGGCATTTCAGAAGTATCCGTGTCGCCCATATCCATCATGCCAGCTATCCCGTCACCTTGACCGGTTTGAGCCATGGCAGAATGATCCATACCTTCCATCCCTTCCATCCCTTCCATCCCTTCCATCCCTTCCATCCCTTCCATTGCTGGGGAGTCGATGCATTGCTCCGGAAGTTCGAATGCGACATCTTGTGCCAGTGCAGGCCCGGCAAATGCAGCGCTGGTAACAACGATTGCAAAGATTTTCTGTGTAGCGTTCATTTATAAGTCTCCTGTTTGAACAAGTCGTAAAATTATGTCGTACTTCGCATTTTGTGAATAACGACAAATTCTGCATCCGCGCCTAAGTTCCAGATATCCGAGTTAAACATCAGTGATCGTGTTTTGATATCGGCTCCATTGATCGCGTGTATTTTCGCGGTTCGAAGGATTTTAGGATAAGACAAAAGATTTCCTTTATTCCGACAGTTGAGGTTTACCGCTTGCGACGCGAATGGCCGTTCCCCCGTCCGGGCGACCTGTTGCGTCGACCGAAGGTTCGGTCCAGGCGATGTAGACGTCGTCACCTGCAAGTGTCATGCGGGGGAAGCCCATGGCGTTTCCCGTGGGGTTGACTGCAATGGCGACCGGGTCTCCGCAGCCGTCCGCTGCGGTTGCCCGACAGGTCAGCAGCACTTCACCGGCAGGTGTCCACTCGACCCAACTGACTAAAGCCGATCCGTCCTCAAGTTGCAGCAGGTCGACCCGGCCGGCGGGTCCGCCCAGATCGATCTGTCGTGCGGCCCCAAAGCTGGCCCCCTGATCGTCCGAGAAGGCCATCTTAACCGCAGGCACACCGCCCGCGCCGGTGAACCACACCAGAGCTGCATGATCACCACGGGCTGCGATGGCGGGACCGTTTACTGGGCATCCGTCGATTTCCCAGCCATCGCCGCTGACAGGCTGGGGTTTTGTCCACGACCCGTCCACGCGCCGCACGACCGAGATATCCCTGACCTCGTCCGCGGTCCGGTCACGATAAGCCAAAAGCACGGTCCCATCTCCGGTCACAGCCGCACTGGTCTGGCAACACGTGCAGGTTCGGTCGTCCAGCAGCAGATCGTCAGACAGGGTCCGGTCGGCACTCACGGTCGTCGCCCGCAGTTGCATGGCACCGGCGTCTGCACCATCGCTGCCGAATGTATCGCCGGTGTCGTAAGCCCGTCCATCGAGCCACATCGCCAGAAGGCCGTCATTCGCATCCGGCAACAGCGTGACGAAGCCATGTTGCGTAACCAGACCGTCCCGGTGTGGCACGATGGGCGGGTCCCACGTCTGTCCGCCATCACCAGAGATCGCGATGTTGACGTCGTAGTCGTAGTAAGAGTCCCCGTTCATCCGGAGCCAGCTGACGGCAATCCGGCCATCCGGCAAGCCGACGGCAGAGGAGAAATCCGCGTAGTTGATGAACAGGTCATCACCCTCAGCGACCGTGACAGGGGCTGACCAGGTGGCACCGTCGTAGATTGCTGTTTCGACCTTGGCAAAGGTGTCACCGGACAGCTCCGTCCAGGACATCAGAACGCGGCCATCTGCAAGCGTCACCAGCGACGGCTCCTCGACGACACCGGTGCTGGGCACGTCGACCTCTGCCAGTGTGGAGAACACCTGCGCTGCTCCCGGACTGCCGGCAAAGCTGAGCGAGAGGCCTGCGATAAGTGAGACCAGAGGACCGCGTGTCATGGCAAAACCCTTTTACACAGAAAACACGACCGCGCCGGGACATAGCGCAGTCGTCGGACCAAGACCGACTTCGGCGTCATAACCTGGGTCAGACCATCGCCGCCGGATAGCCTGCGTCTTTCAGGGCTGCACGCAGCTGTGCATCGTCGCGCCCTGTATCAATGGCGACTGTGCGGGCAGGCATGTCGAATGACAGGGTTGCGCCGGGGTCGAGTGCCAGGACCGTTTTCTCGACGGTCGCCTTGCAGTGGCCGCAGCTCATGGCAGGAATGGAATAGGTGGTCATCGCAGTCTCCTATGTTGTGGCACACATATGGGGCCTTCCCCCGCTGGAAGGTCAAATGCAATTCTGTGCAAATGCACTCTTGACCTTCCCCCGACTGGAATCCTTACGTAAGATGCTGAACCAAAGCGTGAGGCACCTTCCATGTCCGATATGTCCCCGATCACATTGTCCGTCACCGGCATGTCGTGCGCGTCCTGCGTGGGGCGGGTGCAGCGCGCCCTTGCCGCGGAACCGGGCGTCACGCTGGCCGAAGTGAACCTCGCGACCGAGACGGCACGTGTAACGGGCACCGTCCCGCCCGCCCGTCTGGCCGCGGTGCTGTCGGATGCAGGCTATCCCACGCGGAATGCGGTCGTCGATCTGGCGATCACGGACATGACCTGTGCCTCCTGCGTGGGCCGCGTCGAACGCGCCCTGCTGGCCGTGCCTGGCGTCACGGCCGCGGCGGTCAATCTCGCGACGGAAACGGCGCAGGTGCATATCATCGACGGCGTGGCGACCCCGGCGGATCTGATCGCTGCGGCGACCGCTGCGGGCTATCCCGCCACGGTCAATGGCGGTGCCGGGTCCGGCGACGCCACCACGGACCGGGCCACCCGCAAGGATGCGGAGGCGCAGGATCTGCAACGCCGCATGATCGTCGCCGCCGTCCTGACACTGCCCATTTTTATGACCGAGATGGGCGGACATCTTTTTCCTTCGCTGCACCATGTCATCGCCAACAGCATCGGAATGCAGACCGCCTGGATCATTCAGTTCCTGCTGACATCCGTTGTGCTGGCCTGGCCCGGGCAATCGTTCTATGCCAAGGGCGTGCCGGCCCTGCTGCGCGGTGCCCCCGACATGAGCAGCCTTGTCGCAATGGGGACGGCGGCGGCCTGGGGCTATTCCACCGTCGCGACCTTCGCCCCCACCCTTCTGCCGCCCGAAGGGCTTGCGGTCTATTTCGAGGCAGCGGCGGTCATCGTGGTCCTGATCCTGCTGGGTCGCACGCTGGAGGCACGGGCCAAGGGCCGGACCGGTGCCGCTATCACCCGGCTGATCGGTCTGCGGCCCAGGACCGCGCAGGTGGAGCGCAACGGGCAGATCGTCACCCTTGATGTCGCCGACATTAACGTCACCGATCTGGTGCATGTCCGACCCGGCGAACAGCTGGCGGTCGATGGAGAGGTCACATCCGGCGCGTCGTGGGTGGATGAAAGCATGATTTCGGGCGAGCCTGCGCCGGTGGAGAAGCAGACAGGGGCGACCGTGACCGGCGGCACGGTCAATGGCACCGGCGCACTGGTCTACCGCGCGACGCATGTCGGATCCGATACGGTTCTCGCAAGGATCGTGCGCATGGTCGAGGATGCCCAATCCGCCCGCCTGCCGATCCAGGCGCTCGTCGACCGCGTGACCCTCTGGTTCGTACCTGCCGTCATCGCGCTGGCCGTTCTGACCATCGGGGTCTGGCTGATCTGGGGCCCTGCCCCCACACTGGCCCACGCGCTGATCGCCGGGGTGTCGGTGCTGATCGTCGCCTGTCCCTGCGCGATGGGATTGGCGACACCCACGTCCATCATGGTCGGCACCGGGCGCGCCGCCGAACTGGGCGTGCTGTTTCGGCGTGGCGATGCCTTGCAGGCGTTGCAGGGGGTGCGTGTCGTCGCACTCGACAAGACCGGCACGCTGACGGCCGGGCGGCCCGAACTGACCGATACGAAGATGACCGACGACTTCGACCGGAACGATGTGCTGGCCCTGGTCGCGGCGGCGGAAGGTGCCTCTGAACACCCGATTGCCAGCGCGATTGTCCGGGCCGCGCAGGCGCAAGGTCTGGTCCTACCAGAGGTCTCAGCGTTTCAGTCGATCACGGGGCTCGGGATATCCGCGACCGTGGCAGGACGGACTGTCCTGGTCGGGGCCGACCGGCTGATGATGCGCGAAGGCGTCGACATGACCGCTGCTCCATCTGCCACCGCCCTCGCCGACCGCGGACGCTCGCCGCTCTATGTCGCAATCGATGGGCAGTTGGCGGCTTTGTTCGGCGTCGCCGATCCGGTCAAGCCCGGCACAGCCGCCGCCATTGCTGCGCTGCATGACATGGGCCTGAAGGTTGCTATGATCACGGGCGACAATGCGGCCACGGCGCGGGCGATCGGGGCGCAACTCAAGATCGACGAAATCGTGGCCGAGGTGATGCCCGACGGCAAGGTCGCGGCACTGGACCGACTGCGCGATACGCACGGTGCCACAGCTTTTGTCGGGGACGGCATCAACGACGCCCCGGCGCTGGCCAGCGCCGATGTGGGCATTGCGATCGGCACCGGGACGGATGTCGCCATCGAGACTGCGGATATCGTGCTGATGTCCGGCGATCTGCGGGCGGTCGTCGATGCCCTGTCCGTCAGCCGTGCCACGATGCGCAACATCCGCCAGAACCTGTTCTGGGCCTTCGGCTACAACGTGGCGCTGATCCCGGTCGCGGCGGGCGTTCTCTATCCACTGAACGGCACGCTGCTGTCGCCCGCATTGGCGGCGGGGGCGATGGCGCTGTCCAGTGTTTTTGTCCTGACAAACGCGCTGCGGCTGCGGCGGGTGCCGTCGGCGGCCCCCGTCATCGCCCCGCCGGCCACACCGCAATCCCGGCCCGTCCCCGCAACAGCATAGGAGCCACACCATGAACATCGGTGAAGTGTCGACCCGGGCGGACCTCCCCGCCAAGACGATCCGCTATTATGAAGAGATCGGACTGGTGAAACCCCTGCGTGACCCCAATGGCTACCGTGCCTTCCGCGAAAGCGACGTGCATAAACTGGTCTTTCTGGGACGCGCGCGGGCGCTGGGATTCACCATCGAGGATTGCCGGGCCCTGACCGCGCTATGGGAGGACAAGGCGCGCGCGAGTGCCGACGTTCGCAGCATCGCATCCGACCATCTGATCCAGATCGAAAACAAGATCGCCGATCTGAGGGCCATGCACGAAACACTATCGCATCTGGTCTCGTCCTGCGCCGGCGACGATCGCCCCGACTGTCCGATCCTGCAAAGTCTGGAAAAGACGACCCGCTAAGCGGCGCACCTACGGCAGCCCAGACGATCTTTGCCCGTCTTCGTGATGATCACAAACCCAGCGGTCGTGATGTCCGGGCTGATGTATCTGAAATCGCACCGAACGGGGTTTCCGGCCGCCAGATCGACATTGAATGCCATTCTTGCCAGCGCCTTGACCCAAGATTGGCGACCATCTGCGTATTCTGAATGCAAATTTAAAAGAGAAAAGACATGACGCTGCCAAGTACATACGTCCGCCAGTTACCTCCGGAAGTCGATCTTCTCGCTTTGTCTTTCTTAGGACATTTTGCATGGGAGATGCTTCAAGCACCCCTGTTCTCAAGCATGAGTGAGGTGAGCCATTTTGCTGGAATATACATTTGCCTGAAGGCAACGTTGGGCGATCTGGCAATTGCTCTTTCCGCATTCTGGATTGCGGCACGCGTAGGTCGAAGTCGAAGTTGGTTCATACGCCCGGGTCGACGTGCTTTGGTTGTATTTTTCGCGGTCGGACTGCTGCTGACCATCGGTTTGGAGTATGTCCACACCCAGATCACGGGACGTTGGGCGTATGACGGGGTGATGCCGGTCCTCCCTGTCATTGGCACAGGTTTGACACCAATCCTGCAATGGATTTTCGTACCGATGTTGGTTCTGTGGTATATGCGCAGGCTGGATTACAATATCGGTCAGTCGGACCGTCCGTGAGACGGTGCCCTCGGCAATCGCGGCTGGCTACCCGATAGCGCTAAGCGCGTATGGGTACTTTGCCAAGAATGTCAATTTTCTGGGAACATTCCAGCGCGGGAACTTGGTTAAAACCTCACAGCAATACTCAAGAGGGATGTCCGATGCCATATTTCCGTTTCTTCGCAATGATCGCAACGTCCACGGTGGTCATGTTCGGGTTGATGTATCTGAACTCCTATTCCCTTGAGCATGTCTATTTTTCGCAGACCCGCATGTGGATGGCGCTCTATATGGGTGCGATCATGGCGATCATCATGCTCGCGTTCATGCTGGGCATGTACAAGAAGCGCATGGTCAATATGGCGATCTTCGGAGGGTCCGCATTGGTGTTCGCGCTGGCGCTTTGGCTCGTGAGGTCGCAAGAGACGGTCGGCGACGTGGCGTGGATGAAGGCAATGATCCCGCACCACTCCATCGCAATACTGACATCGTCGCGCGCCAACATCACGGATCCCCGCGTGCGCAAGTTGGCCGATGAGATCATCGAGGCTCAGGACCGCGAGATCGCGGAAATGCGCTGGATGATTGCCGATATCGAAGCCAACGGCGAACAAACGACGTTTCCGTTGGGCGAAGCCGATACTCAGGCTGAGGTGGCTTCGCTGACCGATGCGTTGTCATCCGCCGTCATCGCTTCTGTCGATCTCGCACCGCTGAGCGATGACGAGATCACCCGCGCCCTGCCCGCTGGAGCAGTTTGCAACTTCCGCCGTGGCGTCGATGCGGACCCTGTGTTCGCCGTTGCCGCCGACGGCGCATCGGTGACGAAGGTGTCCGGCCAGTTGGTCCTACTGACGGCTGAAGGCGCCCCGGGAGACGCTGGCGTTGCGGCCCAGACGGAGAGGCTGCGGGTGACGATTACGCCCAATGCGGCCGAGGATGAAGCCACCCTGCTGTTCAACCTAACCTCCGGGCAACCTTTGACCGTCGGCTACGATGGCTACTGGACCTGTGCACCCTGATGCGCGTCACGCAAGTTGAGGAGAGAAACCCATGCCAAAAGACAATAATGCAGAGACAAAGACGGCCGTCCTTTACCGGATGGTGATGCCAGAGCATACTTGCCCCTACGGCCTGAAATCCAAAGACCTGCTGGAGCGGCAGGGCTACACCGTCGAAGATCATCACCTGAAAACCAAGGAAGAAACCGAGGCCTTCAAGTCGGAGCACGACGTCAAGACGACGCCGCAGACCTTCATCGACGGTCAGCGGATCGGCGGTCATGACGATCTGCAGGTCTATTTCGGCAAGGCCGACACGGATGACGACGGACTGTCTTACACCCCCGTCATCGCGCTGTTCTCGGTTGCGGCGCTGACGGCGGTCGCCTTCACCTGGTATGCTTTTCAGACGCTGCTGACCTGGCAGACGTTGGGCTGGTTCGTGTCGCTGTCGATGATCCTGCTGGGCCTGCAAAAGCTGAAGGACATCGAGAGTTTTTCGACCATGTTCCTGAACTACGACCTGCTGGCCAAGCGCTGGGTGCGGTACGGATACATCTACCCCTTCATCGAGACCGGGGCTGGCATCCTGATGACGGCGATGGTCGCCACATGGCTGTCGGCCCCGCTGGCGCTGCTGATCGGTACAATCGGTGCGGTCAGCGTGTTCAAGGCGGTCTACATCGACAAGCGCGAGCTGAAGTGCGCCTGTGTCGGCGGCGACAGTAACGTGCCGCTGGGTTTCGTGTCGCTGACAGAAAACCTGGGCATGGTTGCGATGTCGATTGTCATGCTGGTCATGTTGTTTGCATGAGCATGTCCCCGGTGACCCAGTCAAAACACGAAGAATCGATAGCGCCGGAGCTGCCCCGGGCATGAGCGTTTGGAGACGACGCGCTATTTTGGCGGGTGGTGCGCTGGCTGTAGGCGCTTGGGTGAAAGGGGCACCGCACTTGCTGTCTCTGCGCGCGCCGTCTTTCAACTTTAGAAACCTGGACGACGTACCCCCTTTTAGGGAACTGACCGCAACTGGCACCGTCACGACCAATCAATCAATCTTTGCTGGACTTTCCACCGGAGACGGCGTGTCGGCCGCGGCCCGCGTTCTCGCTCAGCAGGTTCGTGACAATCCCTGTGATGCTCTCTTCGGCGCTCTCGTCCCGGGCCGCGTTCCCGTCGCAGTCTTTTCCGATTTCAGATGCCCCAACTGCCGCGTCATGGATGCGCGGCTATTGGAGATAGAACAGGATATGCCCGATCGTTTCTACATCGTTCGTCATGAACTGCCGATCCTCGGCGATGGGTCGAAAATGGCCAGCCGGGCCGTGCTGGCCGCAGACAGGCAAGGTGCCTACGGCGAGATGTACGCCCGGTTAATCCGCACACCTGCCGTTACCGATCTGGCCTTTGTATCTCAGGTCGCGGCCGGTATCGGGCTTGATGTCGAAGCGTTCCAATCAGACCTGCAATCGTCGCGCATTACTGAGCAGCTCATGAAAAGCAAGGCCGTTGCGGACGTCTTTAATTTTATTGGCACGCCGGCCTTTGTCGTTGGCCGAACTGCATTTCTGGGAACCGTCACGGTTTCCGTGTTCAAAGCCTTGATCGGTGTCGAAACGGACCGGCCATGCGATGCGGCGGACACCTGACGATGGACGGTCCAGTGGAAGGACACTGACCGGACACCGTATATTTGCAAGCACCAAGATGATCAGTTCGTCGCAAGTGCGCCAGATGCAAAGGTTGTCAATGATCAAGGTGCCATTGAGGAACCAGAGTGGAGCATTGGCGTCTGATCGCATCAGAAAGCGTTTGACCTTCCTGCGCTGGAACCTGTTCCAAGCCGTTTCAATAATAACCGTTCAAATGCGGCGTGCAGGCGATATGACCAGTCTTTACCCAACGCAGACCACAACAATGCTTGCGCGCTTCCGCAGAGGCAATGTGTTCGGCTGGCAAAGGTCCTGGGTGATTGACACGTGCCGGTTGCTGTTGGGCGGGCTTTTCTCGCGATGTCCGCGTGGGCGCCCCTTACGGGTGGCGTCTTGTCTCATGTCACTTCTTATGGCGCTGCTCGTTCTCGACGGCTGGCATGTCCGGTCCAGTTCCGAGGGACACGTGCGCCCGCACGCCATTGTACAGTCCGTGACGGTGGCGACACCCAGCCATTCCGCTGCAGCGGGGTGCCATACCTTGCTGGCCTGTGGATTGACCATCGGAGTTACAAACACCATTCCGCCCAAACAAATGCGCGAGGCAGCATTGCATGCGAGGCCAGCGATTTCGACCGTGACCGATCAGGTGGCCCCCCAGTCCGATGTGCCGCCACCGCGCGTCTGAAGCCATGTCCCTGACCGGGACCGCTTCGCCACATCGCCACATTCGAGAAGAAGACAGATATGAAACGATCGATAACGATCGGCGCGATCATTGCATCGTCGCTGGGTGCGGCCGCGTTTGCCCATACTGGTGCCACTGGCGTCGTGCTGGAGCGCATGAAGGGTATGTCCGCCATGAAAAAGGCCATGGGTGAACTTGCGCCAATGATGCGCGGCGAGGTGCCCTACAACGTCGCAACGGTCCAGAAGGGTGCGGAGACAATCATGGCGCACGCGGGCGGTGACATGGTCAAGCTGTTTCCAGAGGAGGCCATCCCCGCGACGTCCTACGCAGTACCCGCGCTGTGGGAGCAATGGCAGGAGTTTTCAGACTTGGCGGACTTGCTGGAAAGTCAGGCGTTCGGGCTGGACATGGCCGCCTCGACCGGTCTGACGGCGCCGCAGCCTGATATGCCCTCTCATGACATGGCAGCTATGAACGGCATGGACACTATGGCCGGTACCATAGCGCCGCCATCACAGAATTTGACCGTGGCCCAACTGATGGGGGTGGAACCGACTGCCGTCACCGGCCAAAGCGCGTCCGCTTTGTCCGAGGAGCGCGACAGCGGTGTCATTGATTACGCAACGATATCGGCGTCCGCTGCCTTTGAAATGGTCAGCCAGACATGTGCGGCCTGTCACACGCAATTTCGGCGGGGCAATTAAGTTGCGATTTTTTGTTGTCGCGCTGATTCTTGGGGGCATTCTTGCGAGTGTTGGCATATTTACCATATCGCGCTGGCCCATTGAGGAACCTGTGACCCTTGGTATGATGGAAGGCGATGCTCTTCGTGGGGCCTATCTTGCCCGATCGGCAGGATGTGTTGCTTGTCACACGGACGTTCAGGAGGGGGGAGCCGCGCTGGCTGGCGGAGCACCTCTCGACACGCCGTTCGGCCGATTCATCCCGCCAAACCTGACGCCGGATCCGGTCCATGGCATCGGAGACTGGACGCTTGATCAGTTCGCTGTCGCCGTGCGGCAGGGCATTAGACCCGATGGTAAGGCCTACTATCCCGCGTTTACTTACGAATTCTACAACCAATTTACCGATCAGGACATCGCGGACCTCTGGACGGCGTTCCGCACGGTCCCCCCCGTCTCTGTCGCCGCAGCGCTCCACGATCTGAACTTCCCGTTCAACCTCAGATGGGGTCTCAAGCTGTGGCGGGCACGGTACATGACACAGTCTGAAATGACACCGGTCATGGCGCAGTCGGATGCCTGGAACCGCGGACAACAGCTGGTGAACGGGGCTTCGCATTGTGCAGCCTGCCACACGCAACGCGGACTGTTCGGGGGGTTGGACACCAGTGGAAGCCTCGCTGGCAATGCCAATTTGCCGGGTGGGAACACGGCCCCGTCCATCAGGACGGAGGACCTGATGGCGCGGGGCTGGACCGTAGCAAACATGGCCTACGCCCTGCGGACAGGGATCATGCCAGACGGAGACGTACTGGGCGGCAGTATGGCGGAAGCGATAGCGCAAGGCACAGGGATGCTGACCGAGAGCGACCGAGAAGCGATCGCGACTTATCTCCTGACTCCGCCGGGCCAGATAAGCGTCGGATTGCCGACGCCCGCGGCCAATCCAACGATGGACGGCATGGCGGGTATGGAAGGAATGGCCGGGATGGAAAGCGGAGGAAACTGACGTGGGATATCATTACCACCCATGGACCGGCCTGACCTGGGGTCTCATTACCTTTGCCAGTGTCGGCACGATCACCGCAGTCTGGACCAACCCCTGGTTCATCAGGATGACACCCGTAGCTGCCTGGGAGTTTCCGGCGGTACTTGTCTTAGCCATCCTGACCGGGGTGCTCTTTGCAGTCCGCTTCACGGCCTGTGGCGCACGCCGGGCCGGGATCGGGGGCGTCCTGTCTTTTGTCGGTATCGCCTGCCCTGTCTGCAACAAGATCCTCATGCTGATCTTCGGCGGCCCCCTGTTGCTGGCATATTGCGATCCTGTCCGGACTTACTTCGCTCTGGCGGGGCTAATCGTCCTGGCCATCCGCACCTATCGCAACATCGCAGCCCGGCACACAGTCCTCGCCACGGGATGGGCTGTGCCATGACCAAGCCGCAAACGGACCCGAGGGTACATTCCCGACTGACGCGCCGCGGCATGATCCTGGGAGGAGCCCAACTGACGGTCGCAGGCGTACTTGGTTTGCGGATGCATAAGATGCAGATCGTTGAGGCCGACACGTTTCGCATGATGGCCGAAGAAAACCGGATCAGCATGCAACTTATCGTGCCGCCTCGCGGACGCATTCTGGACCGGTTCGGTGCCGTGCTGGCTGATAACCGACCGACCTATCAGGTGACCATCGTACGCGAGCGGGCCGGCGATCCCCAAAAGGTCCTTGCGCACGTGCAGACAATCCTGAGGCTGACCGACGAAGACCTGAGGCAGATTCTGGACGAGATGGCGGACCGCAGCAGTTTCGTGCCGGTCACGGTTGCCAAGGACATTACCTGGGATGAGCTGTCACAGATCTCAATGAATGCTCCTGCTCTGCCTGGCAGTTCGGCAGACGTCGTGGTTCAGCGGGTGTATCCCTTCGGGACTGATTTTGCCCATCTCATTGGCTATGTCGGGCGTGCCAATGCGCAGGACGTCGAAGACAATGACGGCAATAACGCCCTTCTGACCATGCCCGGGTTTCATTTAGGCAAGATCAGTATCGAAAAGGCGAAAGAGGCCTCCTTGCGCGGCACCGCTGGCAATTTATCGGTCGAGGTCAACGCAGCAGGTCGTGTCATGCGGAGCCTGGACCGGGTCCCGCCTGTGCCCGGCGCGGACCTGCAGTTGACGGTCGATCATCATCTTCAGAACTTTGCGCTGGCCCGGCTGGCTGGTCAGAGTGCGGCGGCAGTTGTCATCGATGTGCAAAACGGTGACCTGCTGGCATGCGCCTCGGCCCCCACATTCGATCCGAACCTATTCGTCGATGGCATTTCCTCGACGGACTACAATGCATTACGCGACGATCCTTACAGACCACTGTCGGACAAGGTCGTTCAGGGAGCATATCCGCCAGGATCCGTGCTGAAGATGTCTTTGGCTCTCGCAGCCCTGGAGGATAACCAGGTCGACCCGGACGAGACCGTCTATTGCCCGGGGTTTGTCGAAATCGGCGGTCGGCGGTTTCACTGCTGGAAACGCGGCGGGCATGGCCGCATCAATCTGCGCGGTGCCCTGCGCGAATCCTGTGATGTGTTTTTTTACGAGATTGCCCGGCGGGTGGGGATCGACAACCTCCACGCCATGAGCGCACGACTGGGTCTCGGTCAAAGACCGGATCTTCCCCTCTCGGGAATTGGGTCGGGTCTGAACCCCTCCCGGGACTGGAAGATGGAACGCTACGGAACTGACTGGCTGGTCGGCGATACGATCAACGCATCCATCGGCCAAGGCTTCGTGCTGGCAACGCCGATGCAACTTGCCATCATGTCAGCGCGGATTGCCTCGGGAAAGAAGGTGATCCCACGCTTATTCAAGCCTCAGATTGCAGATGATCAACAGGATTTCGAGGATATGGGACTGTCTGCCGGGTCCCTTGCACTTGTCCACGCGGGAATGACGGATGTCGTCAATGCGGAACGCGGCACAGCAAGGTCATCACGGATTGTGGCTGAAGGGCAGACCATGGCAGGCAAGACCGGATCCAGTCAGGTGTTCAGCATCACGGCGGCAGAACGGGCTGCCGGCGTGCGCAGTCAGGCGGACCTCCCATGGAACCGCCGGGACCATGCACTGTTCACTGCTTTTGCGCCGGCTATACAACCGCGCATTGCGGTATCCGTCCTCGTCGAACACGGTGGTGGCGGCTCGCTTGCTGCCGCCCCCATCGCGCGTGATCTGGTTCTGTTTTATCTGAATGGCGGGCTGCCGCCAGTTGATGCGTACCCCGCAGATCAACGCGGCCGCATGCAAACCAGCCTGGAGGAGTTGAGCGCATCGATTCTGCCAATTGATGATCACGCCCAAAGGAAGCGGACGTAAATCCCTGCATCGTCATCACATAAGAAACTGAGACGGGTGTTGGGCAGGTGCCCATGAATTTCGTGATTAGAAGAATGATAGACGTGCACGTTCAGGTCACGCCCTTCAGCCTGAACGCCGCAGCTGTCTGTGACATCAGAAAATACCATTTTCCTTTTGAAGTTCGCGGATATAGCGCGCGATCAACAGAACATCGGCGTTGGTCACGCCATCGACCGGGGGCATATTTCCAAACCGCCAATGATGCGCCCGCACGCCATTTTTTGCCGCCAGTACGAATGTGATGTCAGAATGGTGGTTGGGCTCATAGGTCTTGTGCACCAGCGGTGGGGCCACGCCAGTCTGACCTGCAGCATTCGTGCCGTGGCACGATGCGCATTTCGCCTCAAAGCCACGTTGCCCCATCCGGGCGTCGGCGGAGAGTTCGGCCGGCACCACAACGTCAACGATCGGCGCATTGCTGGCCAGCGCGCTTGGAGCAGCAGATTGCATGGACGCAGGCGTATCTTCGGGTGAAGCTTGTCGAGCGGTCCAGTAGAAGCCCAAGCCGCCAAGCACAAAAATCGCTATGATTGCCTTATACCTGTTGTTCATTTTATGCCCTGTCTCTCATGCGCCCCGTTGCCGCATATCCAGTGAAGGTTCCATCCAACGCCCACTCTGGGCATGGACAATCATCCCCTCGATCGAGGCACCACGTTTCACACGCCCAATTCGGTGCGTGAAACGCGTCAAGCACCACAACCAGGTTCAGGCTCGGCTTTATATGCGTCGAGGCCCGGCCTGCAAGCCGTGGCACAAATTGCAGGATCGAGGCTTGAGACCGGTTCGACACCCGGCGTCGCTCGTTCTAGACGTATTTCACTATCGTCATCATGCCCGCCGCCATGTGGTAAAGGTTATGGCAGTGCAGCGGCCATTCACCAGGGTTGTCAGCGTCGAACTGAATCGTGACCATTCCCATGGACGGCACGAGGACCGTGTCGCGCATTGCGCCCGAAACTTTCTGCCCCTCCAGGCCGACAACCTGAAAATGATGCCCGTGCAAATGCATCGGATGCGACATCATGGACATATTATGCATCGTGATCTCGACGCGGTCGCCCTTGGCGACCTCAAGCGGTTGACGGTTATCGAAGGTCCGCCCATCGATCCCCCAGACATAAGCCTGCATGTCGCCCGTCAGCATCGCCATGATCTGTCGCGTTACAGGTTTGGCCGAAAGCGGGGATGCCGCCAAAAGCTGACGTTCCAGTTCCAGAAGGACGGGGGCGGATTGTGTGTCGGCAGCCGCGGCGATCTTGGTGACCGTCGCACCGGTCGGTGCCAGCACGATCCCCGTGCGGGCGATGTCCCCTTCGCGCTGTGCCAGCACAGGGACCGCGGCACCGTCGATCGGCATCGTGACCTCGATATCAATGCGTTGCGCCATGGCCAGACCGAACCGGCTGCCGCGCAGGGGCTGAACGGGCATGCCATCGACGGCTTTGACCGTACCCTCGATCTGGCCAAGATCGATCCAGAAGTTTGTCGATGCAGCCCCGTTGATGATCCGCAGCAGGACGGTATCGCCCTTGTCGACAGCCACGATTTCAGGATCGGTCAATGTGCGGTCATTGGCGAGATAGGCATCGAAGGTGATATCGTTCAGGTCCATGTCCATGTTGCCCATGCCCCCCATTGCCATGCCACCCATGTTCATCCCCGGCATTGCCGTGGCACCATCTGTCCCGTTCATGGTCATGCCGGAATGATTCATCCCCGCCGTACCGGATCCGACGACTGCTGCGCCTTTCCCTTTCAGTGTCGCAAGGGTCTCTTCGGGGGGTGTGAATGAAAAATCATGCAACAGGACGACAACCTCCTGCATCTGCGGCTCGCCCTCGCGGACAATGAGGGGAGCGGCCATCAGCTGGGTCTCTTGCAGCCCCATATGCGAATGCATCCAGTTGGTCCCGCCGCGCGGCAGATCGAAGCTGAAATCCATGGACGCACCAGGCGCGATGGGTTGCTGGGACAGGGGATTGCCGTCCATGCCGAACGGGGGCGTCAGCCCGTGCCAGTGCATGATCGTGGCCACGTCGGTTGCGTTGGTCAACGACACGTTGAACCCACCCGCGGCCTCAAGGATCAAACCGGATCGCCCCTTAACATCCGTAATCCCGAAGACGGTCGCAGCCTTGCCGTTCACCTCGATGATGCGTGTGCCGACAGTGAGCGATTGACGGGGGCTCGCAGCCCACGCTGCCGGGCTGATGCCAAGACCTGCGGCGAGCGTGGTGGACCCGGCGAGGGCCAGAAACTGACGACGGTCAATGGCGTGTTGGTAGCGCATGGGGAGGACTCCGATGTGACTGGCGTGGGAACAAATATCATTGAGGTATTGCGCTACCCGCCTTCCCGCAGGGGAAGGCAAGTCGCTTTTGAGAACGCCAGCCCCAGATCGCGATCCTGTGATTACCGCGACCTCTCTGCAGTGATCGTGATGGCAGCACGTCTGTCGGGATCAACACATGCGCTACAATTCCACCCGCCGCAGTCGCAGCGCGTTGGTGATGACCGAGACGGACGACAGGCTCATGGCCGCCGCCGCAATCATTGGCGATAGCAGAAGACCGGTGACCGGATAGAGCAACCCCGCCGCGATGGGCACACCAAGCGCGTTGTAGGCGAAGGCGAAGAACAGATTCTGTTTGATATTGCGCAACGTGGCGCGAGCGAGTTTGCGCGCCCGCACGATCCCCATCAGGTCGCCGCCCAGCAGGGTGATGCCGGCGCTCTCCATCGCCACATCGGCCCCGGTGCCCATGGCGATACCTACGTCGGCGGCGGCCAGCGCGGGCGCGTCGTTCACCCCGTCGCCCGCCATCGCAATCTTATGCCCTTCGCGACGCAACTGGTCGATCAGATCCTTCTTGGCCTCGGGCAAGACGCCTGCACGCACCTCGTCTATGCCGAGTTTGGCCGCAACGGCCTGCGCCGTGCGTTCGTTATCGCCCGTCGCCATGATGACGCGCAGCCCCTGCGCATGCAGTTCCCTGATGGCCTGCGCGGTGCTGTCCTTGATCGGGTCGGCCACCGCCACGATGCCGGCCAGCACACCATCGACGGCGATGAACATCGCGGTCTTGCCTTCGGCGCGCAGGGTGTCGGCCTTCGCTTCAGCCGTGTCAGTGTCCAGCCCCATCTCCGTCATCATCGCCGCGTTGCCAAGCGCCACCGCACGTCCGCCCACCGTGCCGCACACGCCCTTGCCGGTGACGGCGTCGAAGTCCGTGGCCTCCTGACGCGGCGCACCTTGGGCCTCGGCACCCTCGACGATCGCCTCGGCCAGCGGATGTTCCGAGCCACGCTCCAGCGACGCGGCCAGCGACAACAGGTCGGCCCCGGCCATATGCCCCAGCACCACGGTATCCGTCAACTTCGGCTTGCCCAAGGTCAGGGTGCCGGTCTTGTCGACGATCAGCGTATCGACCCCCGCCATGCGTTCCAGCGCCTCGGCGTCCTTGATCAGCACGCCCGCCTGCGCGCCGCGGCCCGCGGCTGTGGTAATGGAAATGGGTGTAGCAAGACCCAGCGCGCAGGGGCAGGCGATGATCAACACCGACACCGCCGAGGCGATGGCGAAGACCAGCGCGGGTTCAGGACCGAAGATCATCCAGACGACGAAGGCAAGGATTGCCACCCCGACCACAGTCGGCACGAACACCGCCGAAACCCGGTCCGCCAGCCCCTGGATCGGCGCGCGCGAGCGGCGCGCGTTCGACACCATCGCCACGATCTGTGACAGCACCGTGTCTGCCCCGACTTTGCCCGCCTCGATCACGAGGCTGCCGTTCTTGTTGAACGTGGCGCCGGTGACTGCATCACCCGGACCCTTTTCCACCGGCATCGACTCGCCGGTCAGCATGCTCTCGTCCAGCGACGACCGGCCTTCGATCACCGTCCCATCAACCGGGACCGCATCGCCGGGCCGCACGCGCAACCGGTCGCCCTCCATGATGTTTTCCAGGGGGGCGTCGTATTCCGACCCGTCCGGCAGGATGCGACGGGCGGTCTTGGGCGCAAGGTCCAGAAGCGCGCGGATCGCGTCGCCGGTTCGCTCGCGGGCGCGCAGTTCCAGCACCTGACCCACGAAGACCAGTGTGACGATCACGACCGCGGCCTCGAAATAGGTGCCGACGCCGTGGCCCATCCGGTACTGTTCCGGAAAGACCCCAGGCAGGAAGGTGGCGACGATCGAATAGAGATAGGCCGCCCCCACGCCGAGGCTGATCAGCGTCCACATGTTGGGGCTGCGGTTCACCACCGAATCCCAACCGCGCCGGAAGAATGGCAAGGCGGCCCAGAGGATGATGGGTGTCGCCAACGCGAACTCGAGGTAGCTGGCGGACTGATGCCCGATCCAGTCGCGCACCGGCAGGGCAACCAGCTCGCCCATCGTCAGGATGACAAGCGGCACCGCAGCTGCGGCCGAAATCCACATCCGCCGTGTGAAGTCGGTCAGCTCCTCGCTCGGCTCGTCCGAGGGCACCATCGGCTCCAGAGCCATGCCGCAGATCGGGCAAGCTCCCGGCGCATCGCGGACGATCTCGGGATGCATCGGGCAGGTGTACTGGACGTTGGCCGGAGCAGCCTTCTTTCGCCCGGCGGCCCGACCCGAGGCATAGAACCAAGGATCCGCCTTGAATTTCGTCTGGCATTTATCGGAACAGAAATGAAAGGTCTCGTCCGCAAATGTGGCGTGACGCGCATCAGGCTTGATCGCGACCGTCATCCCGCAGACCGGGTCCTCTGTCGTCTCAGTCCCCAAGGGTATGTCGGGTGCCGCGTGATGATGATCATGCTCCATGGTCTGCCAGCCTTTCATTTGTCTTGCATCAGCTTGCGGCTTCCAGTGACTGGAAGCTCAAGCTCTTTCTTCGTGATGCCGTGGTCGTCTTCGGGAGCGGGATTGCGCGCGAGGAAAACCCCCACGAACATGAACACCAGCGCCATACCGACGACGCCGACAGCGACGATGACCGGGTCGGACTGCCACTTCATCGCGACGAAGGCGGCCAGCACCATGGCATCAAGGAAGATGACCATTGACAGCGTCATCAGCAATGCATCGCCCGCCGCGATCGTTGTCGGCCCGTAGGCCTTTTTCAGTAACTTCGCGATCCCACCCGCAGACGGAAAGGCGTTCGACATCTTGATATAGGTGTAGGCGCTGAACGCGGTCACAATCGCACCAACGACAAACGAAAGCGGAAAAAGCGGTCCTGCCAGTTCGGCGATTTGACCGGTCAGCGCAAAAATGCCGGTGCCGATCATCACGCCTGTGCCCATCGCAATTGCGCCAGGCAGTGTGATACTATTTTTCGCGTAAGTCTCTGCCACCAGGCTTCCTTCTTGGCTTTCTACCGCGTCACAGCCCAGACCAAGGGCAATCTGGTCACCAATCCCAAACCCAGAACCACCCCATGCACGGCCTGCACGTTGTCCGCAGATTGTATACTTTCCCGACTGCCAGATGACGCCCGGCGATACTCATCGCTATTCGCGACGATACAGACGTGAAAATGCTGATGCCAGAACTACTGTTCGCCGCGCGGTTTGGGATTTCGCATACGCCATTCCAAGTCACCTGCATCGGGCGGTGAAACGCGTCACGCAGATCGCTCACCTGCCAAGGGGTCATTTGCGCAGATATTTCAGTAAAGCTGCTATTACGACACCCGCGAGTACAATGCACAAGACTGCCCAGAGCCAGCCAAATCCCATGCCCAAACCCATACCGTAGTCATTCATCATCGCTCTCTCCTGCATTGGGTCGGCATAATACCGAGAGGTAAATCATAGTGGATCCAAACCATCAGGCGTTGACATGGATCAGGCATTTCGGACGCAAACAGGATTTCATGGACACGTGTTTTTCTCGCTTCCGTTTTTAGATTGTGTCCCCTGTCCCGCCCTTCGGGCGTGTCACCGCGCTCAAAGCTTCAGCCGGCAGACCGGCTTTCGCCCGCGACGTCCCGACCCATCTTCCCTGTCCGCATGGCCCGCGCACAGTCTCTCCGAGCCAGTGTGCGAATCTTCGTCCATGGTCGTCCTGGTCCGTGCCGATGCTTCATGACGGATGCCGATCGCTGGTGCTCGGCGCGGGGTTCGCGCGAGCGCGGTACGCCGCTGCATCGCTAAGAGAAAGCAAGACGGGGACCGCCGGTCCCCACCGCAACCCAGAAATACGGCATCCAAAGGGGTGTCCCCGTCCTTACTGCGGCTGCATGCAGGCCCACCATCACACGGCGAGTAGGGTACAACACAAAGCCTGCAGTCAAAAATTGGCTAAGGCTCGAACAGCCACGAGTCCGTCATCCGAGCGCCACGGGCAAGATCTGCAACCGTTGGGCTTTAATCGCCTGGCACAATCATCGCGATGATCTGGAGAACCCTCTTGGTTTT
>NZ_JBMERN010000069.1:0-20053 GCF_049310965.1 Loktanella sp. DJP18
CCTACTTTATTGAGAAAATGAGTTTTTCTTTTTTTGTTGTGATGCTCTGAGTGGGATCGGGGACAGTATAATTATCATGTCTGGCGATGCGCGGTATATGCAAACTGGATTTTTCGGTCAGATGACTTGCGATATCGGGCTGCGCCTGGATAATCCGGTCGTTCGGGACAACCATCTCTGCAGGGGATTCGTAGCGCCGATGCTTCTGCAGGAACGGTAGATAGCAATCTCGGGCGGGCATTTTCAGATGCAGCTTTGCCCAACTGTCCTTGTAGGCCTTTCGGACGGGAGACAGTCCGGTTGCCGTGCGGATTCCAGTCATGACATTATTGGTCAGCGTATTGGGCGTATCGAGGCAGATCATGCCGATGGTTTCAAAATTACGGAACCCATCGCCCAGTAGGACCCTTGCGCGCGAGATCATTTCGCTGTCCGCGCCGAACCTGACCGTATCCCAGAACCCCAGTTTGTTGCGGATGAATTTACCCCGGAAAAGGGTCGAGATCGAGGAGACGCGGCAAACGCCATCGGTCGAGAACCCGCCGATATCCGAGAGGTATTCGGTCTTTCCGTTTTCCAGCATGCGCAGCATGTAGGTTAGGCTAGCGTCGCAGTCCTGCGCCTTCGCCAACGCGATGTGATTGGTTATACGCTGCGGATGCGCCCAGTCATCGGCGTCGTGCCCGGTAACCCATTCGCCCGAGGCCTGTGTCAGTGCAATGTTCTTGGCTACATAGGGGCCGGTATTGACGACGTTGCGCATGATCTTCACGCGGCTGTCGCGGGCCGCGATATCCTGCAGGGCCGACCATGTCCCGTCGGAGGAACAATCATCGACGATCAGCAATTCCAGATTCTGCCAGGTCTGGTCAAGGATCGACGCGGTTGCTTTGCGGATGGTGCGTTCCGCGTTCCAAGCGGGCATGATGACTGAGATCAATGGCCCCCCTGTGACGGCGGGAAGGGCGTCGCAAGACAGCTGGTTAAAGTGCGTGCCAAAGCCTTGCAGGCGCAGCGGGGCAATATTAAAATGAGCTAGATAGCCGTTGACCCCATTAACCCAGCCGTCGACATCGGAGCGGTCCAGTGCCGCGTTGGAATGCAGTATATCCACAGTATGAGCTAGTTCATCAGGCAGGTATGTTTCGGCCAGACCGATAGCCTTATCATGGTCGCCGCGTTTTGCGACTTCGCTGGCTGCGATCAGCACTGACTTTGGATTGTATTGAGCGTGGCCCGTTGTAGCATCCGCCTGCGCGGCCATCCACGAAATCGGGTCCTGTGGCGGGCGGATCCCGAAAGCGCGCCTGGCAAAAGCGGTCGGCAGGTCGGGGCCGGAATCCCGGCCGATGATACTGCCGTATCTGACGTAATGACGAGCGGGGTCCATGCCCAGAATGCCCACGTCGGGATAGCGGTCACTGTACCAAGTCGCGTCAAACAGAGGCGAGGTGCTGACGGTCTCAACCTGTGCGGCATCGTCGCGATCCATATCTACAGCCTCAGATCGCTTTCATTGATGCCGAAGACGGCCTTGAGGTCGAACAGGATGCCGCTAGGCTTGATCATGGCACGCAGCGAGGCGGGACCGCTGGCAACCAGATCGTCGTGCGAGACGGCCAGAAGCACGGCGTCGTAGGCCTGGTCCGACGTGACCTCAGGCAGGGACGTTGCAATCTGCAAACCGTATTCCTCCTGAACTTCCTCGGGGTTGGCCCAAGTGTCCACGATATCGACGACCATGCCGTAGGTCTTCAGGCTGGCGACCAGGTCGACTACCTTGGTATTGCGTGTATCGGGACAGTTTTCCTTGAAGGTGAAGCCCGCGACCAGCACCCGCGCGCCCTTCACCCGCAGGTCGCGGTCGATCATTTTCTTGACCAGTCGTGTAACGGCGTTGCGGGCCATGCCGTCGTTGATCTCGCGGGCAGAGCGGATGATGTCGGGGATATGGCCGACGGCCATTGACTTGTGAATGAGGTAGTAGGGGTCGACGCCGATGCAATGCCCGCCGACAAGACCGGGACGCAGCCGCACGAAGTTCCACTTGGTCGCGGCGGCGTCCAAAACCTCGTTAGTATCGATCCCGATATGGGAAAAGACGATCGACAGCTCGTTGATGAGCGCGATGTTAACGTCACGCTGCGTGTTCTCGATGACTTTCGAGGCTTCGGCCACGCGGATCGAGGAGGCGCGGAAGGTGCCTGCCTCGATGATGCTGGCATAAAGGTCGTCCACGAACTGCGCGATCTGCGGGGTCGAGCCCGACGTGACCTTGGTGATCTTCGTGAGTGGCCGCGCCTTATCGCCGGGGTTGATGCGCTCCGGGCTGTAGCCTGCATAGAAGTCCACGTTGTAGGTCAGGCCGGACACGGACTCCACCACAGGAATGCAGTCGTCCTCTGTTGCACCGGGGTAGACCGTGGATTCGTAGATCACGAGGTCGCCCGTCCTGATGGCCTTTCCGACGGTGCGCGACGCGCCGATCAGCGGCGCCAGATCCGGTCGCTGCGACGCGTCGATCGGCGTCGGAACGGCAATGATGAAGACGTTGCAATCATCGAGGTCGGTGGCCTCGTGCGAGAACCGAAGATGCTGCACATCGGTAAGGACGCCGACCTCAACTTCGCCCGTGGCATCGTGCCCGCTCCGAAGACTTTCGACCCGTGCGGCATTGGTGTCGAAACCCAGGGTGGGATACTTCCGCCCAAGTTCCACGGCGAGCGGAAGCCCGACATAGCCCAGGCCGATGACGGCGATGCGGCAGTTGGAAAGCGTAAGATCAGGACTCAAGACATGTCTCCAGGGCGTTCGTTCTTGCTTGCGCAAACGTGGATCAGCCATGCTGATCGGATGTAGGGCCGTATCTATGCGGGATCATCTTTGGGATCAATGAAACTGTGACCTGCATCGGTAACTCCGCGGTTCCGCTGTCTGTTTCGGATGTAACAGGTTGTTTCTATTGCGCATAGGCAGGCCCAAACCCGGGACGGTTCCTGAAGATATCACTTTCCTCAGTCACCCGCGCCAACTCCGGCTTCAGACGCCGGATCTCTGCATCACTCGAAGCTTCGTTTGAGGCCGCCTCTGAAAACCTCTTTTTCCAAGCGTAGAGGGAATACGCACTGACGCCGAGACCATCGGAGAACTCCCTGACTGGGTCTCCTTGTCCGGTGATCTGCGCGACTGCGTCCCGCTTTAAATCGTCACTGTAAGTGTTGCTGCCCATAACGACCTCCTTGCTTCAAAATTAGCTAAGAAGGCGTCCACGATACACGAGGCTATTTAGGATTCTGATCCTAGCGCGCCAGACTCAAATATGGAATGTCAGTATCGTACTTGTAGTCGAGCCTAACGAAATCCATTTCATAAAAGCGCAGGGCCAAGGCACGGGTTTCTGGCGACCAAGTCATATGCGTGCGGGTTTCGGGCTTGCGGACATGGGTTTTGGGGTTCAGCGTTAAGCCGGTTACTCGTGACATTTTGCCCAGAATGACATCCATGCCTTCCTCGAACCGGAACACCTTGATCTTTTTGCCGATGAATTCATGCTGCGGACGAATATGGTTATCCAGCACATAGGGGTCCTTCGCATACGCCGCGATCTGTCTGCGCACCCATCCGTCAAAGGGCAGGTCCGCTTGATTAAGGGTCTGGCGCCAGCGGTATTCGCTGACCAAGCGCGCTATCGGATGACGCACCACGCAAAAGCCTTTATCGTAGAACTTCGGAGGAATGAACGTGTCGAACAGTTCCGCATGCATGTGTTGCAGATTACACCGCACGTAATCCAGCCGCTTGTGGAAATGCAGCGCCCGCTTGGCCCCCGCCTTTCGCATTGCGGTTTCCACGCTGCTGCCACCCGTCTTGGGGATATGGGCGAAATAGAACAGTTTGCCGTTTGCTTTTAGCAGGGTCACGGCGTGCCCTTTGCAGGCGCAAGAAGCGTACTGAAATCTGACAAAGCGGCGGCGTTATAAGCTTCGGCATCGAACTGCTTGAACATGATGCGGCCGGCGATGAAATCCAGCATAGCCAAGGCGAAGGCATTGGCTCCGGTACCCTCGGCGATGAAACCGAACCCGCCGTCCAAGGCACCGCGTGATCCAGGGATGTTTGTCACGATCACCGGTTTGCCCAAGGCCAGCGCTTCCAGGATGACCATCGGCTGGCCTTCGTAGCGCGAGGGCAGCACGAAGCAGTCAGACCGGTCCAGCCAGGCCAAGGCACGATCGGAAAAGCCCGGCATCCGCACCACGGCTGCCAGGCCCAGTTCGTCGCGCCGAGTGCGTGTCTCTTCCAGAAGCGGACCTTCGCCCAAGATCGTCAGGCGTGCGTCTGGATGGCGGGCATAGACCAGCGCGAAGGCGTCCAGCAGCATGGCGTGGTTCTTTTCGGCCGAACACCGCCCGATGGTGATGAAATCGATCGTGTCGGGCGACACCGGGTCCGGCAGATCGGCCGCGCGGCCTTCGGCGATGCGCGTAAGGTTGATCATGTTGCGCACGGTGCAGGGCACTGCCGCACCGTACTGCGACGCCAGGTTGGCCGCGTTCAAATCGCGGGTTTCGTCGGAGACTGCCACAATCCTGTCGAAGTAGTGATAGGTGAAGAATACGCCATCCAGCAAGGAAAAGCGCAGGTCCCGTTCGGAGGCCATGTCGTTGTGCTGATAGATGATGTGCCGGCGCGCATTTGCCATCGCGATAATCCAGGCCCACATCCGCTGGTAGCCGGAAAACTCGATGGCGGCCTCCAGCGCGACCGGGCCGATGATCCGGCGTGCCTCGCGTGCCATCGCACGTTCCATGAGCGCAATCTGTGCGGGATCTTCTAGGCGGTTGTTAACATAGAAGGCCAACTTGGCGGCCCGTTCGCCAAAAGTAAAGACTTCGCGGCCTGTCCGGTGGACGACCATAACCGAGGCAGGCACTTCGGCAAGAAGCTCCCAGGCAACGGGCTGTAACGCGGCCCCGTCCGTTAGCAGCATGACCTCGTAGCGGTCCGTGTCCACGTGCGACAGCAGGTTGAGCGCCGAGGTGGTGATCCCGTTACGCAGAAATCCTCCCATCATGAAGGCGAGCACCGGTTTGGTGCTCGTGCTCGCCGGGGTGGGTTGCGGCCCGTCATTCAGGATCAGGTCCAGCGCGCGGGCGCTAGCCTGGCCGTCCTCGCTCGCGAAATAGGTGGCGCGGGCCGCGGCGTAGAGATCGGCAGGAAACGCCGACGGTGCGCGGGGGTCGGCGCAGGCCCTGTGCAGAGCATCTGCCGTGTGGCAGACAGCGGCGGGTAGGGTGTCCAGGTCGATGTAGATGCCCCGTGCGGCGCGGTAGGCGTCAAGGTCCGGCACGAAAAGGACGGTGGGAATATCGGCGGCAAGCGCGTCGAACAGCAGGCTGGAGTAATCGGTGACGACCACATCCATCCGTGCCATGACGTCGTTGATATCCGCGTGTGGCGGCACTGGGCGCGTGGTCATCCGGTCGGTGCCGGCGGGCAGGGTAGCCAGGTCGTCGCGATTGAAGTTATGCGCCTTCACGTGCAGAGTGACTGGCGGACCGTCATCCTGCGACAGAGCCGCGATGACGGCCGCGATGTCGGGGATCTGGGTCTCGGCCCGCTCCAGTTCGCCCTTCCATGTGGGCGCGAAAAGGATGTGACGCCGGCCGGGATCGGCCGTCCAAGCGGCGCGGGTGGCCAGCGTGCGGTCGATGCGCGGCGTGCCGATGTGAAAGGTTTTGCGCCGTCCCAGCGGCGCGATTCCGGCCGGTCCCAGCAGATGGTCCGTCGCATAGTCGCCCGCCAGCACGATATGACTGGCTTGCAGGAAATTGCGCTGGCTGTTGGCATAGCGTGCCGGTGCGCCCTTCTCGTCGCTGAACATCGTCTTCAGGGGGATGCCATGCCAGGTATTGAGATAGACCTGACCGTCCCGGCGCAGATACCAAGCGGGAAAGGTGGAGTTGTTGATCAGATACTTCGCCGTAGCCAGAAAACGGGGGTAATCGTCGTTGCCTCGGTCGAGGATTCGGACATTTGCCTGTCTGCGCAAATGCGCCGGCACCGCCGCAGGCGTGTCGACGACCCAAACATGGGTGAAGTCCGCGCACCGTGGATCGCGCAGGGCGGCGTCACAGATCGCGGCGGGACTGCAGGCAACGCCCGAGGCGTGAAAACTTTCGTAAAGGATCACGGAGGGATCGAGTGGCGTGTCGATGTAATGGGTGCAGAACAGCCGTTCGGCCCGGCTGTTGCGGTTCAGGTACTGGGTCACCCGCGACTTAGCCTGCTCGTAGGTCGTCCGATAGAGCCCGAATCCTCGCAGCCTCAGGTGCAGTTTAATGAGGGATTGAGTAATCATGGCGGGAAGGCGTGACACGGAAGAATGGACCTTTCTGACAGCCGGACGCGGGGACGGTCCTATAGATCAGGGCCTACCTAGCGGTGTCCGAGGGCGCAGGGCAATCCCGATCCGCCATCGGCCGCGTGCTATGCGGTACAAGGGTGAAGGTCGTGCCATCCGCGCCGCTGCGCGTCAAGTGACCTTCCTGCCACAGGATCAGCCGGGCGACTTGGACCTCGCGCGAGGGGGTGCGGCGCAGGGCGATGCGCAGATGCTCGGCCAAGGCGGCGGGATTGTGCGGGAACCGCACGTTGGGAGTTCCGGTGGAACAGTTGAACTGAGTCACTGGGGTGCGCCAGTTGCCATAGTTTTCCGCAAGATAGCGGTCCGCGTCGGCGGGGCCGCGCACGGGCAGACTCGCGATGGTGTAATCTTTCAGGGCGAAATCGTGGTTGTCCCAGCGATGCTTGGCCGATCCGTGCCAGCGTAGGTCGCCGTCCAAGTAATGCACGAAGACGTCGATGCCGATCCCGCTGGCATGTAGCACCCGGTAGAGCGCGGGCCGCAGAGTGCCGCGCCACAGCCCGTCCGGTTGCAACGCTAGGTCAAGATGGGCGCTGGTGTTTACCAGAACTAGGTCCGGTGCCGCCGCGATCTGCGCGCGAAAGGATGCATCGTCAAAATCCTCGGCGTGTACGCCCACGTCAATGTCGTAGTCGTGGGCCAAAAAAGTGCCTTCGCGCACCGCGCCGAGGAAGGTGCCTGAGATGACATACCACGGCATCTCGATCCGTCGCAGCGCGATCAGGGCGGCCCGGGCATGCAGAAGGCCGAAGGCTGGAGCGGGGCCGGCGGGCACCGCGGGGGCCGCCGGATCGACGACTGGCAGATCGCGCACCAAGGGGGCTACGATGGCCTCAAATCCTGCCATGGCCGCCGTCTGCGTCGGCACATCGGAGGCGCTGATAATCCTTTGCGCCTGTACGTGAAGTCTTGCCAAGCGGTGGCGCAGGTCGCTGCGGCCCGCCAGCCAGTCATCCAGCACAGCGACGGCCGCGTCCGGCATCTGCGTGGTGGGGTCGAAGAGCGGTGCATCCAACCCCGCAAGGAGGCCAATCCGGCTATGGCGCAGATACCAGTTGAGCCGATGGCTTCCCGTCACCCAGCGATCCTGCAGGAAGAGCGCCGCCGCCTCGCGAGCCAAAGCGGGACGGCCGGTCAGCGCGACGATGGCCAAACCTGCCAGATTTCCCATCACCACGCAGGACAAGTGTCGATGCAGGCCGCGCAACGCGCGCAATGTGCGAAAGCGGCGTGTGCTCACAACGGTCTACTGGGCCGGTGTGCTATGGATTAGCTTGATCGCCGTCGAGGAAATGCTGGGCGTGCGGGGGAGGTAGATCACCTCACACAGGTCCGACAGGAAGTCGAATTTACCGGTCCAGTCGTCGCCCATGATGACGATGTGGATTCCATATGCGGTTACATCCTTTCGTTTTTGCTCCCAGTTGTCCTCGGGAATGATTACATCGACGTGGCGGATAGCTTCCAGCATGGCGCGACGCTGCGTGTAGTCGAAATGCGACGCCTTGCCCTTGATACGGTTGAAGGCATCGCTGGACAGAGCCACGGTCAGGTGATCGCCAAGCGCACGGGCGCGTTGGAGCAGCAGGATATGCCCATAGTGCAACGTATCGAATGTGCCATAGGTGATGATCTTTTTCACGTCTTGCCCGCCCCGTTTTCGCATGCGACCCGTTAGCATGTGTAAATGGCAAATTTCAAGCTGTGCCCGCGTCAGGCGCTGGTGCGTCATGTTTTGGGATCGGTGTGTCGCACCGTGATCACGGTGCGGCTCGGAAAGGATTGGCGATGAAGTGCATCATCTACCTTGGTCACCACAAGACCGGATCAAGCGCACTTCAGGAGATGTTCACCCGGAACGCCGGTGTCCTGCTGGCCGACTGCATCCTCTACCCGTTTGTGGAACCGCAGGGGCAGGCCTACGCGCGCGCGCTGCTTGCGGGCGGCGATCCGGACGTGGGCCTGACGTTCAAGGTCAAATCACCGCACAATCATATCGGCTATGTCATGCAGACCGAGGCGTTAAAGGGAAACTTCATTCCCGACCGCTACCAGCCGCTTCCGACAGCGGCGCAGATGTTCCAGTCTATTCGTGATGATCTGGCCCGGACGGGGGCGCAGACCCTGCTGCTGTGCTCGGAAGTGTTCTCTCACTACGGCACCCGTCAGCCCGCGCTGGTGGGCCAGATGCTAGAGGCACTGGGGATCGCGGATGTCTCGCTCTACATGACCCTGCGCCGCCCCGACCTGCACCTGGGTGCCTGGTACAGCCAGATGCTGAAATTCGGGCGCAGACCCAGGCCCCTGTCCGCGGGGGGTGCCGCGGATCTTTATCGTACGGCGCATTTCAATTTCGAACAGGCCTTGCGTCCCTGGGCCGATGCTGTGCCGGGCAGCCGGCTGTTCGTGCATTCCTACAGTGAGATCATGGCCGCCGGAGGGTCGGAGCCGCATTTCACGAGAACTTTCGGGATCGACACTAGCCGATTCACGCCCGCGAAAGGTCCGGTCAATCCATCCATTCCTTATGCGCTTTACGACCTCGTCCTGCGCGCCAACCGCGAACTGCCTGTACCGGTGGCGCGGTCGATGCAGAAGACCTTGCTGGCGCATCGCCAGCGCATGACCTTGCCACCCAACGCCGAGATCGAGGTCTTCGGGTCCGCCGTCCGGGCCGAGATGGCAAAACGGTTCGCGCCGATGCAGACCTACCTGGGCGGGCTTGTGGGACGGTCGAGGTTCTTTGACGATATCGGAGTCATGTCCGAGACGCATCCGGTCCCTCTGGCCGATGTGGCGGGCCATGCCGCCACCCAAGCACGAGCCGTCCTGACGGGTCGCAGGGCGCAGGCCACCGCCTTGGCCTGGTTGAACGGAGCAGGGAACTGAGGTGGGTGACGGGCTGCGGCCTGGAACAAGGGATCATCCTGGACGCTCTGCGAAGGATCCCGACGGCCGAAAGTGCGGACCCAGACGACATCCTGCCCCGACCTATCCGCTCGGCGAGGAAATCGGTCGGGCCGGCCGCCGAAGGATGGATTTGCAGGGCACCTTCGCTTATGGGTTGGCTCAACGCTCGGAAAGCAGACGAAGAATGTAGAGACGACAGATCTGGACGGTGTCCTTGTACTGACCCCCAGAATTTTCTCCGACGCGCGTGGGTCCTTCCAGGAGACCTACAACCGCGAAGCCCTGGCGGATTTGGGGATTCACACCACCTTTGTTCAGGACAACCAGTCTTGGAGCCGCGACCAGGGCACTGTGAGAGGGCTGCACTATCAGTCGCCACCGCATGCCCAGACCAAGCTGGTGCGCGTTCTGGTCGGTGAAATCAGGGATGTGGCCGTGGACGTCCGTCGGAACTCGCGCACGTTCGGCCAATGGATCAGCGTGACCCTCTCGGCCGACAACAACCGTCAGCTGCTGATCCCTGCGGGGTTTCTGCACGGTTTTGTCACGCGGGCACCGGATACGGTGGTGGCCTACAAATGCTCCGACACCTATGCGCCCGCGTGCGAAGGGGCGATCCGCTTCGACGACCCCGACCTCGGCATCGACTGGGGTATCGCGCCCCGGGATGCCGTGCTGTCGGACAAGGACGCGGCGGCCGGATGGTTCGCAGATTTCGACACGCCATTCATCTTGGAGGACACCCCATGAAGATCCTCGTCACCGGCGGGGCCGGGTTCATCGGGTCTGCCGTCGTCCTTCAGGCGATCCGGGATGGCCATCAGGTCATCAACGTCGACAGCCTGACTTATGCGGCCGCCCCGGCGAGCCTGGCGGCCGTGGCAGAGAATCGGGCCTATGCCTTCGCCCATGTCGACGTCCGCGATGGGGCTGCACTGGATACAGTCCTAGCCGACCATCAGCCCGATGCGGTGATGCATCTGGCCGCCGAAAGCCATGTTGACCGGTCCATCGACGGCCCCGCCGCCTTTGTCGAGACCAATGTGCTGGGCACCTTCCGTCTGCTGGAGGCCGCGCGGAGCTACTGGACAGAGCAGGGGCGTCCCGAGACCTTCCGTTTCCATCATATCTCGACCGACGAGGTCTTCGGATCGCTCGGCGAGACGGGGATGTTCGACGAGGACACCCGCTACGACCCGCGCTCGCCCTATTCGGCCAGCAAGGCGGGGTCGGACCACCTGGTGCGCGCCTGGGGCGAGACCTATGGCCTGCCGATCCTGCTGACGAACTGTTCCAACAACTACGGGCCGCGGCAATTCCCCGAGAAGTTGATCCCCGTGACGATCCTGAACGCTCTAGCGGGCAAGCCGTTGCCGATCTACGGCGCGGGGCTGAACGTGCGCGACTGGCTTTACGTCGAGGATCACGCCGATGCGCTGCTCACCGTGCTGACCCGGGCGGCCCCTGGATCGACCTACGCCATCGGCGGCGAGAACGAGGCGCGCAACATAGACATCGTGCAGGCCATCTGCGCGATCCTAGACGACCGTCGGCCGGACCACGCCCCCCACGCGGACTTGATCACCCACGTCACCGACCGTCCGGGCCATGATGCGCGCTACGCCATCGACCCCACCCGCATCCGGGCCGATCTAGGCTGGCGGCCTTCGGTGACGCTGGAACAGGGGCTGGAGCGGACTGTGGACTGGTATCTGGACAATGCGGACTGGTGGCAGCCGTTGCAGGGGCGCGACGGGGTGGGTGTGCGGCTCGGCACGGACAGCACTGCCCCGGCCAAGGTCGTGCCGTGAAAGTCCTCGTCTTCGGCGAAACCGGTCAGGTCGCGCGGGCGCTGGCCCTCGCGGGACCCGCGCGGGGCGTGGCCGTGCAGAGCCTGAGCCGCGCGCAGGCCGACCTGTCGGATCCCGCCGTCTGTGCAGCGGCCATTGCCGCGACCGATGCGCAGGCGGTGATCAATGCCGCCGCCTGGACGGCCGTGGACTCGGCCGAGGATCACGCGGCTGCGGCCCATATCGTCAACGCCGAAGCGCCGGGTGCCATGGCGCGGGCCTGTGCCGCGCAGGGGCTGCCCTTCGTCCATATCTCGACCGATTACGTCTTTGACGGTGCCCCCGGTCCCGCCTGGCGGCCCGAGAATCCCACCGGGCCGCTGGGGGCCTATGGGCGCAGCAAGCTGGCGGGCGAGCGTCTGGTGCTGGACAGCGGCGCGCGGGCCGTGGTGCTGCGCACCGCCTGGGTGTTCGACGGCATGGGAAAGAACTTCGTCACCACCATGCTGCGCCTGTCACAGACACATGACACGCTGCGCGTGGTGGCCGACCAGATCGGCGGACCGACGCCCGCAGACGCTATCGCGGATGCCTGCCTGACCATCGCGCAGGCGCTGGTGGAGGGCCGTGGCCAAGGCGGGGTGCATCATTTCAGCGGTGTCCCCGACGTGAGCTGGGCCGACTTCGCCCGCGCGATCTTCGATGTCGCAGGTCGCGGCGTCACCGTGACGGACATCACCACTGCCGATTATCCCACCCCCGCCGCGCGGCCAGCCAATTCTCGGTTGGACTGCACCAGCCTGAAAACCGCCTTCGGCATCGACCGCCCGGACTGGCGCGCGGGGCTGGCCCGCATCATCGAGGAGACGACCCCATGACCACCCGCAAGGGCCTGATCCTCGCCGGCGGCACCGGCTCGCGGCTCTGGCCGATCACGCAGGGGCTGTCGAAACAGCTAATGCCGATCTACGACAAGCCGATGATCTATTATCCCCTGTCGGTGCTGATGCTCGCCGGCATCCGGCAGATCGGGATCATCTCCACGCCCACCGACCAGGCGCAGTTCCAGCACCTGTTGGGCGACGGATCGCAATGGGGCTTGTCCATCACCTGGCTGGTGCAGCCCAGCCCCGACGGGCTGGCGCAGGCCTATCTGGTAGGTGAGGACTTCCTGGACGGCGCACCCTCGGCGATGGTGCTGGGCGACAATATCTTCTTTGGCCATGGCCTGCCCGAGATGCTGGCCAGCGCGGATGCCCGCGCCAGCGGGGGCACCGTCTTCGGCTATCGCGTGTCGGACCCCGAACGGTATGGCGTCGTGGGCATGGACAAGGCCGGCACCGTCACGCAAATTGTGGAGAAGCCGGAGGTTCCGCCGTCGCCCTACGCGGTGACCGGACTCTATTTCCTAGACAGCACGGCCCCGGCGCGCGCGCGCGGCATCACACCGTCCGCGCGGGGCGAGCTCGAGATCACGTCCCTGCTGGAAACCTATTTGGCCGACGGTAGCCTGACGGTGGAACGCATGGGCCGGGGCTATGCCTGGCTCGACACCGGCACCCACGGCAGCCTGCTGGACGCGAGCAATTTCGTGCGCACGCTGCAGTCGCGCCAGGGCATGCAGACCGGCTGCCCCGAAGAGATCGCCTACCAGCAGGGCTGGATCGACGCAGATGCACTGGGCACCTTGGCGGATCGCTACGCCAAGACGGATTACGGGACGTATCTACGCGGACTATTATGACGGGGGACGAATCCTGCAGGCATCGGTGACGCCGCCGTCCCGGGGGTACTCTACTCTGGGACCGCGCGTGCCGTGGCCATCATCGCGGTCGCAAATCTTGACCGCGATGGTGGTGCGCGGATCAGGGCGTCGCTTGAAAAATCCGCTCGCGCCGCGCGGTGACCTGTCTTGCCGGTCCAGAAGTATTTCTCGAAGGAGATCGAAAAGCCTCCGTTCGGGCCATCCTCGATCCATATGGCTTGCGGGTCAGGTCCGGGCATCGTTTGGTTTCCTTGGATTAAATAGGGGTCCACAGACGGGCTATCCCATTGGCCCTAAAGGCGACCCGCAAGCTAAATAATCCACCACCTGATGCCATGAATTGCCATGTGCCAGGGTCATGCGCGGCCTGCCGTCGATACCATCGGAAAGCCCCGCGATGCCGTCACCTTGGACAGACATCGCAGCGATGCTTCCCGGTTCATCACCTCGGCCAGCTGGGGCGGTGCGCCGGGGGTCGTGATATGGCGAATGCCATAGGTGCCGCGCCCGTCCTGGTCCAACCCTACAGACAGATAGGCAGGATGACTTTTCAGGGCATCCCCACGGCGCGGGGACGCGGCCACCTCGAGCAGGCGTCAATCAGATGGTGTGCGGTTCGCATCCGTGGCGCAGCATGTGATAAAATGCCCGCTTCAACGCCGCGACGGCCACGGGGTTGGATGCCCTGGTAAGCTGCCCCTGCGGCGCTCGAAACCTTAACAATTCTCAACAGTGGCCCGCGCCTTTCGGCGTCCAGAAACCTTACAAAACCTGACATTTGCAACCCGTTGCACCGGCCCCCTGTTGCTGGCGATATGCGGTCCATCGCTGGCGCTGCGCCTCAGCGATCTGCGCCTTCCCCTCTGGCGTCCTACCTCCGGGAACATTCCGCCTGCTGAGTTTGAAGCCAACTACTATGCGCAGCATGCTACGCTAGATAGGGTCACTTAAATTGAAGGTGGTTTCCGGCAAACCCGGCGCGGTTCACACCTAACTCCGGGCCTGCCTATTGATCGAAGACCACCGCAGCTTCGATACTCATCAACGAGGAGCATGTCATGCGTCATCTTTTACTTTCCACTGTTCTGTTCTGCACCGCATCTCTGGCGCAGGCTGAGGATTCGGCCCTGATCGTCGGCATCTCGGACTACGATACCCTGCGCGACGTGCGCGGCGCGGATCAGATTACCCAAGCAGGTGCGGACCTGCAGGATATGGGTTTTACCGTTTATGGCACCGGCGCGTCTGGTGGGTTGCAGGCGCAGGCCAATAACTTTGCCGCAGAAGCGTCGGCCGCGGACAGGCTGGTCGTGGTCCTAGCCGGCCAGTTTTTCACTGACGGCCAGCGCACGTGGCTTTTGCCTGCCAATGCTGCAACGCCGAGACCGTTCAGCGTAGGGAATGGAGCACTCTCTGTTGAAACGGCGCTGGAACGATTGGGGCAGACGCCCGGTGCCGCCGTTCTGGTCCTCGGTCATGAGGTGCGCGACGGCGGTGATCTGGGCAATGGGCTGCAAGCCGGTATCGGGGATCTGGATATCCCGAGCGGCGTGACGGTCGTACAGGGCAGCGTTGCGGCCACGGCTGATCTGCTGAGCCGTGTCATCGCGATACCGGGTGGCGATGTCATCGCCGGCGTGCGTCGAAGCCGCGATCTGACGGGCTCCGGCTTCATGCCGTCCAGCCTTGTGCTGGTGCAGGCCAATGCACAGCAGGCTCCCCGCCCAACACCACCGACCATCTCACCAGACGCTCCCAGTCTCAGTGGCCTGCTTGAAGCCTCCTTTTGGGAGCAGACCCGTACCACAGATACCGAGCAGGGCTATGCCCGCTATCTAGATCGATATCCTGACGGCGCTCACGCGCGTGCCGCCGCTGAGCGTATGGCGGAACTACGCGATCCCAACTTTGCCCTGAAGCGCACCGAGGATGCGCTGAATCTGCCGCTGGAGGCCCGTCGTGCCGTCCAGCGTGACTTGCAGGTTCTAGGCTATGACACCCGCGGCATCGACGGCATCTTCGGTCCCGGTACGCGTGGTGCGGTCAAGGCGTGGCAGGGCGGCACGGGTCTGGCAGCCAGCGGTTACTTGGATGCTGAACAGATCGCGCTGATCGATCAGCAGGCTGCGACCCGGTCGGCCCAACTGGAGGCCGAGGCTCAAACCCGGCGTGCAGCGGAACAGCGTGCCGATCGCGCTTTTTGGGCGGAGACGGGTATCTCAGGCACCGGCCGCGATCTGCGGGCTTATCTGGAACGCTACCCGGATGGTGAGTTCGCCAAAGAGGCTAAAGACGCATTAGGCGTAATCAGGGCACGTAATCGCGCTGCGGCTGCGCAAGCAGACCGGGAGGCCTGGGACAAGGCCGTCAAGAGGGACAAGGTCGCCGCTTATAGAGCTTATCTGGCTGACCAACCGAACGGCGCGTTCCGGGACGATGCCTCAAGCCGCATCACGCAGTTGCAACAGAGGAATGCCGATCAGGCTGCGACAGACGCGGCTATCGCCGGCGAACGCGCCCTGTCGCTTGATCCGATCAGTCTGCGTCTCGTAGAAGCGCGGCTGTCGCAACTAGGACTCGATCCTGGAACCGTGGATGGAACCGTCGATGCCGACACGCGCCGGGCGATCCGCCGATACCAGAATGACCGTCAGCTAACTTCCACCGGCTATCTGGATCAGGCAACCGTGTCGCAGATGCTGACGGATGCCTTCCGGTAGTGCCGCTTCGGCGGGGCTTTGTCGTGCCATGACGCATTGCGGGCCTATGCCGCCCGACATTTAATTCAGTAGACAACTTCGGTTGAACGTCTTTGCTATGTCCATGGGCAGGAAGAAATCGGCGATCTCATCGGCGTCGAATTCTTTTTGCAGGCTAATGATGCTCATCCTTATGCAAGCTTATAGCAGAAAGCTCGCATCCCAAAGCACCCACGACGTGTGGTCCAAAGTAAGGCTGCGACAAGGGCCGTCTGACTTTGGCTACGATCCGATGATAAGTCCGGCCTCATGTCCGATTTCATCTACCGCCCTCAAATCGAAGTTCTCTCTGCCGCCGATGGCGTTCGCCGTCGGCAGTGGTTGAATAAGGACAAGCTCCGGATCGTTGATGAAAGTTTTTTCGGCCACTGACAAGTGGCAGCCACGGCGCGGCGGCATGGCATGTGCCGGTCGCTGTTGACGATCTGGCGTCGACAGTATCGCAACGGTGAGCTGGGTGCGGCCTGCCCGGTATCCTTCACTCCGGTAACCGTGACAAAAGACATCGCGGCCTCCCAGCCTAGGCCTGTTGATCTCCCTGATCTCTCCCGGAACTCGCAGGTGGAGATCGCTCTGCCCAAGCCGTGCTTTGCTCCGGCGGTTCGAGGCTGGCTGGTTTGCAGGATGCAAGGAGCGGTGCCCCCACAGGGGTTGAAAACGGTCAATATAGGCACGGCGGGCGCACGAACGATATTGAGAGGTTGCGGAACCAGGCCGGTGGTTTCGGCCGTCTCGTTCGGTCAGAATATGAAATCGCCAATCGACAGGCTGTTGATATCCAACAGTTGGATCCGGAAATCGGCCCGCTTGTCGCCGTCGGTATCGCCCATCACCATGACGTCGTCACCCTTCACGTCGTACCACACCGCGTGGGCCGCGGCAGTCTGACCAGTGAAGGTGAAGGCGTCATCGCCCCGGTCGCCGGTATCGGCATCAATCCGGCGCAGGTCCAGTTCATCGCCCCCCCGGCCGAAGTCGGTAATGGCATCGCGCTTCAGCCGGCCCGTACCGCTGTCGCCATCGTCGAAGATGAAGTCGTCAGCGCCCCTGCCGCCGGTCAGGATGTCCTTTGCCACCCCGCCGTCAATCTTGTCATTGCCCGAGCCGCCGAATAATTTATCCTTTCCCCCACCTCCGGACAGCCTGTCGTTGGCAGATCCGCCAAACAGATCATCGCCACCATTCTTGCCGACAAGCCGGTCGTTGCCACCGTTGCCCTTAATCGTGTCACCGGCAGCACCACCGAACAGAACATCGTTTCCGGATCGACCAAACATGACGTCGGCACCACCGTCGCCAAACATCTTGTCTGATCCGCTCCCGCCGAACATGCGATCCTCGCCGCGTCCACCGTAAATTATGTCGTCACCCCCACGGCCATAGACCCTGTCGTCGCCGTCGAAAACGAACAGGCGATCGGCCGCTTCGGAACCATTGTAGACGTCATCCTGGCGCAACAGATAGGCCAGCGACTGGATCGGGTTGTCGGATTGCGCCAAGGTGCCGAAGGTCGCAAGATCGGCGTCCAAATCGTAGATCAGGGCAACTTGGGTCGAATCGTTGTAGATCTCGATCCGGTTGATCGTGCCGGCAAGTCCGGCCTCATTCGCGGTAAACGCGCCCCGATAGGTGAACACTAAGTTTTCGACGACGAAATCCAGGTTGGTCTCCGTAAAGGTCGGGGCAAGCGACCCGTTCACGAGACCCAAGCCGAAATTGATCGGCTCGTTAATGGTTTGATCAGACATTAGGTACCTATACAATACGAGTTCGAGCAAATCCGAACCATGTTCACATTTTTGGACCTAGTTCCCGTTCATAAACCTACCACCCCAAATCTCCAGTACAGTTACGGCCAGTCAGCGGTAATTTACTGAAGGTTGTTGTCGTTTTACTTTCGCCGGACTGCCGCTGAGGCAGGTCACGTTGCAGTCCGAACACATCTTCCTTAGTTCAATTGATGACAAACTGATAGGCCCTGCTCTTCGTCCGTCCAAAGTCTTTTGGTCCGCCGTGCGACTATGTTGCACAAAGCGGGTGAGGGATTCATGTCGTGAATCCAGTGTGGTAGCTGGCCCGCATGAGCAAACCGACATCACCTACCTATAAGACGACGAACTGGGCTGATTATAACGCGGCGCTGAAGCGTCGCGGATCATTGACGATCTGGTTCGATCCCGAGATGGACTGGGATGCCAAACCTTCCGGCAAGAGGGGGAGATCGCAGTCGTTCAGTGACGCTGCGATCCAGACGTGCCTGACGATGAAAGTGCTATTCGGGATGGCGCTTCGCCAGACGACGGGCTTTGTGGAAAGCCTCTTGCGGTTGACAGGTCTGGATTGGGTTGTGCCTGACTTCAGCACCATCTGCCGACGGCAGAGGACGCTTGCGGTCAACATTCCGTATCGCGGCGCGAAGGGCCCGCTGCACCTGCTGATAGACAGCACAGGGATCAAGGTCGAGGGTGAAGGCGAATGGAACGCCCGCAAGCATGGCGGCCCAAAACGACGCGTCTGGCGCAAGATCCACATCGGTATCGACGAGCAAACGCTCGAAATCAGAGCGGTCGAGATCACGGGCAGCAACACCGGGGATGCACCGATGTTGCCTCATCTGCTCAACCAGATCCCGCACGATCAAGAGATTGGCAGCGTGACTGCAGACGGTGCCTACGACACGCGCCGATGTCACAACGCCATTGCCGATCGTGGAGCCTCTGCAGTCATCCCGCCGCGCAGAAATGCGCAGCCTTGGAAGCCGACCACCGCCGGTGCCATCGCCATCGCCAGGAACGACGCGGTGCGCGCGTCAAAATATCTGGGTCGGGCACTCTGGCGGAATTGGAGCGGATACCACCGCCGGAGCCGCGTCGAGACAAAGATGCATTGCATGAAACTGCTGGGCCAGCGGCTGATGGCGCGCGACTTTGACCGCCAAGTCGCTGAGGTTCAGGTGCGCGTTGCGATCCTGAACGGCTACACCGCTCTTGGCATCCCTATCACGAAAGCCGTGGGATAAATCCGTCTCGGGAAAGGGGAGAACCGTTCGTCAGCTGATTTGCGCAACACAGCCGCACAAAGCAAGAGATCACGTGCCGAGCTTTTGCAGGCCAGTATGTTGTCACGGCCTCGACGTCAGTCGTTCCCAAACAGGTCCCGCGTAAAGACTTTTGTCGCCACATCTACGATATCGCCGTTCAGCCGGTTGGCCACAATAATATCGGCACGCGCCTTAAAATCCGCCAGGTCGCGGACGACCTCGGACCCGAAAAAGGTACTCTCTTGAAGGACGGGCTCATAAACGATCACTTTGATTTCCTTGGCCTTGATCCGCTTCATGATGCCTTGGACTGATGACTGGCGCACATTGTCGGAACCTGATTTCATCACGAGCCGGTAAATGCCCACAACGTTTGGTTTACGCGACACAATATCGTCCGCAAGGAAGTCCTTGCGCGTGCGATTGGCATCGACGATTGCCTGGATGATGTTCTGGGGGACCTGCGAATAATTCGCGAGGAGTTGCTTGGTATCCTTCGGCAGGCAATATCCGCCATAGCCGAACGAGGGGTTGTTGTAGTGGTCACCGATACGGGGATCGAGGCTGACACCTTCGATGATCTGACGGGAATTCATACCACCCGCCATTGCATAGCTGTCCAGCTCGTTGAAGTATGCAACGCGCATCGCAAGATAGGTATTGGAGAACAGCTTGATCGCCTCGGCCTCGGAGGCGTCGGTAAAGAGCAACGGGACGTTCTTTTTCAGGGCCCCTTGCAACAACAGATCTGCGAACACGCGGGCTGGTTCCGTCCTTGCCCCGACAATGATCCGGCTGGGATGAAGGTTGTCGTATAGGGCCCGCCCCTCGCGCAGAAACTCCGGGCAGAAAGCGATGTGATCCGATCCGATCTGCTGACGTAGCTTGTCGACATGACCGACGGGAATGGTAGATTTGATGACGACCAGCGCATCCGGTGAAGAAGCGAGAACAGCACGCGTAACCGCGTCAACGGACCGGGTGTCAAAGAAATTCTCTTTCGGGTCGTAATTGCTAGGGGTGGCGACAATGACGAAGTCGGCATCCACAATCGCGGCTTGCAGATCGGCGGTCGCAGTCAAATTCAATGTCCGGTTCGCGAGGTAATCTTCAAGCTCTGCGTCCTCGATCGGACTGCGGCGCGCATTGACAAGGTCGATGCGATCAGCATCAAGATCGACCGCCACGACCTCATTGTGCTGCGCCAACAGGACGGCATTCGATAACCCGACGTAGCCAAGTCCGACAACCACGATTTTCACGACCTGATATCCGTTCTTTTATGTGTCATCGGGGCACGGAGAATTCTTCTTCGACCAAACCCGCATTGACCATGTCACGGAAGGTATCGCTTGTCCTGAC
>NZ_JBMERN010000070.1:0-19898 GCF_049310965.1 Loktanella sp. DJP18
GCGTCGCCAAAGCCGGGATTCGGGACGGGCCCAGGTCAGATCAGCTTGAATTGCCGTGCCATCGTGGCTGCCTGCGTGCTTGTCTTGGCCTGAAGTTTCGTCTTCGCATTTTTCAGCCGCTGTTTGACCGCGCCTTCGGTCACACCAAGGTCATAGGCGATCTGCTTCAACCGCTTGCCGTCCTTCACCATGGCCAATGCTTCCAGCTCTGCATGCGTCAGGTTGCGCGGCGGCAGCATCTCGATGTGCCGCCGCGTCAGATAGGCGAGCAACAGACGCGTCTCGAGATCGTCGAAATCGCGGTCCGCCCGCGCGAAGCTCGCGAATGACCGATGACCATCCGCATTATCGTCAAAGACCGCCAAGGTCAGTCCGAATCGCAACCCGAACGCCGCCGCCATGCTCAGCACACCGTGCGGATCGTCACGACGCAGATCGGACCAGCGGGCCATGCCGGTGTTGGCATAGGCCCAGCGCATCACCGGATCGAAAAGCATCAGACGGTTGCGGGTATAATGTTCGATCCATTCCGATGGGAAGGCATTGATCTCTTCCATCGGAAACGCAAAACCGATACGCAGTGCGATGTAGTGACCTGCCGGTGCGACCCGCGCCACATCTTCGGCTGTCATGCGTCGCACCATGTAAAAAATCGTCCTGTTTGTTTGCCGTCGGTCGAATACACTTTAGGATAGTATGGTGGAAATTCGGGAATGAAAATCAGCTTTTGGAAGCTAGTGAGACGAACAGGTCACAATGGACAGGATCGGCACCATGTCTGACATATCTCCGATGATGGCCCAGCTGGAAGAAGCGGCAAAGATTGCCCCCGCAGGCTATGCGCTTGCGTTCCATATCCGTTTCACGGCACCGACCTTTCTGTTGCAGACTTACCCCAAGGCCTGGACTACCTATTATTCACTGCACGCACTCGTGATGGCCGATCCTACGGTGGCATGGGGTTTTGCCAACGACGGCAGCCAGCGCTGGTCGGATTTGACGGACGATCCGTCGCGCGTCATGGAACGTGCTGCCGAACACGGCCTGAAATACGGTGTGATTTGTGCCGTCGAAACCGAAGGCAGCCGCAGTTTCGGCAGTTTCGCGCGCGCGGATCGCGAACTGACCGATGCCGAGGTCGACAGGCTGCAAACGACAATGTCGGACCTGCACGAAGCCACCAAGGACATGCAGGCCCTTTCAGCCGAAAACATTGAGGCGCTGCGCAACATGTCGATCAACTACGCCAAGGGCTGATGGTCTTCACGCTTCGTTGACCGTTCCCCGCTTAGGATCGGTCCATGTTCAATGGCTTTGATTCCCCTTCGAATTCTGCCCCTGCAGGCATCCCGCCGATGTCACGCCGCCGCAAGGCTGCCCTGATCGTCCAATTGCTGATCAGCGATGGCAACAAGCTGGCCCTGTCGACCATGCCCGACCATGTGCAAGAGGATTTGGCCCGTGAAGTGGGCGCGATCCGACTGGTCGATCGTGATACGGTCAACGCCGTCGCGACCGAATTCGCCGACCTTCTGGATGCCGTCGGCCTGTCGGCCCCCGGCAATGTCGATGCCGCGCTAGAGGCGTTGGCCGGCCAGATTTCCCCTCATCTGGCCGACAGGCTGCGCGACCAGTTGGACAATCGAAACGGGCGCGACCCTTGGCTCCGGCTTCAGAACCTCACGACCGACGAAGTGGTGCGGATTCTGGCGCAGGAAAGCATCCAGATCGGCGCCGTGCTGCTGTCGAAACTGCCCGTCTCGCGCGCGGCAGAGGTATTGGGCCTGCTGCCGGGCGAACGCGCCCGCCGCATCACCTTTGCAGTGCGCCAGACGGCCGACATCGCCCCTGACGCTGTATTGCGCATCGGTCACGCCTTGGTGTCGGACTATTGCCGCACCCGCGTCACGGCCTTCGACAAGGCCCCCGTCGAACGGGTTGGCGCGATCCTGAACTCTAGCCCCGCCCTGACGCGAGAGGACGTGCTGACCGGTCTTGACGAATCTGATGCGGATTTCGCAAAGGACGTGCGAAAATCCATCTTCACGTTCGAGGATATCCCCGACCGCGTGCGACCCATTCATATTCCCGGCTGTCTGCGTGTGATCGAAGGCGGTGATCTGTCGACGGCCATTGCTTTCGCGCTCCTGTCGGGCGGCAGACGCGAGGCGGCGGCCAATTTCATCCTCGACTGCGTCTCGCAGCGCATGGCGTCGACGATGAAGGAAGAAGCGTCAGAGCGGGGCACCGTGAAATCTGTCGACGGAGAGGCGGCGATGAATGCCATCAGCGCCGCAATTCGGGGACTGGCCGACGATGGCACGAGCACCCTCATCGACCCCGACGCAGAAGAGGACTGATTGTCCGCAACCGCGCCATCCGCAGCGGGATGGGAAGGCCGGAACCGCCTGATCCGCAGGCCGGAATCCATCTCCAACTGCCCTGATGCTGACGCGCGATGCGCGGGGCTTTCAAAATGGCACAAGCACCGCTACCTGACACCCATGACAGACTCCGCCGCAACTCAGGACAGGCCGACTGGCAGCCGTGCCGAATGGTGGCAGGATCAGGTCCTGCGCGGTCTGATCGCCAGCATGAATCGGCTGCCCTACGCGACCCGCGTGGCCACGATGGGCGCGATCATTGCGCGCGGCATCGGTCCGGTCGCGGGCTACCGCCGTCGCGCGGTGGCGCATCTGGCCGCAAGCTATCCGAACATGAGCATGGCCATGCGCCGCAACCTCGCGATCCGGGTCTGCGACAACTTCGGCCGCACCTTGATGGAGAATTACGCAAACCGCGACTTTGCGCACCACCTGCGCGACACGCAGGCGACCGGTGACGGGCTGGGGCCGCTGGCAGAGGCGCGCGCGCAGGGCCGTCCTGTCATCTTCGTCACCGGGCATTTCGGCAATTTCGAAGCCCCCCGTCACGTACTGACCCGCGACGGTCTGGTCGTCGGCGGCCTATATCGCCCGATGGCCAATGCCTTTGTCGACAGCCACTATCGCCAGACGATGACCAGTTGGGGCGGCCCGGTCTTTGCGCAGGGGGGGCGCGGCACCATCGGGTTCGCGCGCCACATCAAGGGCGGCGGTATGGGCACGTTGCTGTTCGACGTCCATGTCTCGCGCGCGCCGGCGATCTCCTTCATGGGTCGCCCTGCCCTGACCTCTCTTGCGGCGGCCGAGATGGCGCTGCGCTTCGACGCGCTGCTGATCCCTTATTTCGGCACCCGGCAAGCCGACGGTCTGTCCTTCGATATCGCAGTCGAGGCTCCGATCCCGCACACTGTCCCCCTGACCATGATGCGCGATGCGACCCAACGGCTCGAGGCCCGGATCGCCGCCGATCCGGCGCAATGGTTCTGGGTGCATCGACGCTGGAAGGCCGCGCCCTAGCGCAGGCGCACCGCGCCCAGAATCGGGCCGGCCGCACCGTCCTGCAAGATCACGACGACCGGTTGATCGCCCGCCGCAGGCACCCTCAGGGACAGCGGCGCATCGGTGTCCCACTGGCCAACTTCGGACCATTCCGTGACGACATTGCGGTAGATCACCGTCTTGCCCGCATTCTCGCCCTTGTGGATTTCGCGCACGACCTCGGGGATGTAACGCACGAACTGCACCAGCGCCCGTTGCGGGACCGGACCATGTGCCGTGGCCGAAATGACGACCGCATCTCCGTCGCGGGTCAATTCCACCTGCACCGGGTAGGCAGAGGCCGGGTGCGACGCGACGGCATCCATCGCCACGACCGGGTGGCTGCCGACGAATTCCTTGACCCCCGCGACGACCATCTGCGGAGTGTAGACGTTGCGCGCCTGCCAGTGATGCGCGTAACCCCGCTGCCGTGCCGTGAAGGCCGGATCGGCCAGATCGTCGGCCCAGCCGATATAGTCCCAATAGTCGACATGCAGCGCCAGCGCGATCACGTCGTCCCTGTCCGCCATCTGTGCCAGGATCCGGTCCGCGGGTGGACAGCTTGAACACCCCTGAGAGGTATAAAGCTCGACCACCGTGCCTGTGTCCGTGTCCTGCGCAACGACCGGCGTACCGACGATCAGGACACCAAGGATGCTGGCAGCAATGACATGGCGCATGGATCGTCTTTCCGGGTTATTCATACCCAATCGTCTAATCAGCTTGGAATGTAATGACCAATCAAGCAATCGCGACGGCGGCACCTACGTTGATTACCGCGTCTCTCGCATCACACCGGGCGGTATACGACTGTATACATATTTTCGCGCCGCCCTCTTGAACGCTTGCCCTGCATGAGGCAAAAGCTGTGCAAGCCACATGTCCTCAACCTGAAGGAACAGCCATGACCGTCACCGTCGGCACCGATACCGCCAAGACCCGCAAGACCCTGACCGTGGGGGACCAGTCGGTCGCCTACTACTCGATCGACGCGGCCACGCAGGCCGGCTTGGGCGATTTCAGCAAACTGCCCGCCGCGCTGAAAGTTGTACTGGAAAACATGCTGCGGTTCGAGGACGGCAAGACCGTCACCGTGGACGACATCAAGGCCTTTGCCGAATGGGCGACGCAGGGCGGCAAGAACCCGCGAGAGATCGCCTATCGCCCCGCCCGCGTGCTGATGCAGGACTTCACCGGGGTCCCCGCTGTCGTCGATCTGGCCGCGATGCGTGATGGGATCAAGGCGCTGGGTGGCAATGCACAGCAGATCAACCCGCTGGCCCCGGTCGATCTCGTGATCGACCACTCGGTAATGATCGACGAATTCGGCAATCCGCGCGCCTTTCAGATGAACGTGGACCGCGAGTATGAGCGGAACATGGAACGCTACCAGTTCCTGAAGTGGGGCCAGAACGCATTCAACAACTTCCGCGTGGTGCCGCCGGGCACCGGCATCTGCCATCAGGTGAACCTGGAATATCTGGCCCAGACCGTCTGGACCGACACCGACCAGAACGGCGACATGGTCGCCTACCCCGACACGCTGGTCGGCACCGACAGCCACACCACGATGGTCAACGGCCTCGCTGTCCTCGGTTGGGGCGTCGGCGGGATCGAGGCGGAGGCCGCGATGCTGGGCCAGCCCATTTCCATGCTGATCCCCGAGGTCGTGGGTTTCAAGCTGACCGGCGCGATGACCGAAGGCACCACCGCCACGGACCTCGTGCTGCGCGTGGTCGAGATGCTGCGCGAGAAGGGCGTGGTCAACAAGTTCGTCGAATTCTACGGCCCCGGGCTTGACCATCTGCCATTGGCGGACCGCGCGACGATCGGCAACATGGCCCCCGAATACGGTGCCACCTGCGGCTATTTCCCGATCGACGACGAAACGCTGAAATACCTGCGCCTGACGGGTCGCGACGAAGACCGCGTCGCGCTGGTCGAAGCCTATGCCAAGGAAAACGGCTTCTGGCGCGGGTCCGATTACGCGCCGATCTACACCGACACGCTGGAACTGGACATGGGCACCGTGGTGCCCGCGATTTCCGGCCCCAAGCGGCCGCAGGATCACATCGACCTCGACAAGGCCGGCCACGCCTTTGGCGAATACGTGAAGGGCATCCGCGGCGGCCAGGATGCGTCCGCCAATGCCGAGGTCCGCTGGGAAGGCGAAGGCGGCCAGCCCGAACCGCGCAGCATCCCCGGCGACGAAGGCCACCACGCACGCGGCTACGTCAAGACCGACGACGGGCACTACCAGATCCACGACGGCAGTATCGTGATCGCCTCGATCACGTCCTGCACGAACACATCGAACCCCTACGTGATGATCGGCGCGGGCCTCGTCGCGCGAAAGGCGCGCGCCCTCGGCCTGACCCGCAAGCCCTGGGTCAAGACCTCGCTCGCGCCCGGCAGTCAGGTCGTCACCGCCTATCTGGAAGCGGCGGGTCTGCAGGAAGACCTCGACGCGCTGGATTTCCACCTTGTCGGCTACGGCTGCACGACCTGTATCGGCAACTCCGGCCCGTTGGACCCGGCAATCAGCAAGGCAATCAACGACTACGATGTGATCGGCGTGTCGGTCCTGTCCGGCAACCGCAACTTCGAGGGCCGGATTTCGCCAGACGTGCGCGCAAACTATCTGGCGTCCCCGCCACTGGTGGTGGCCTATGCGCTGGTGGGCGACATGAACATCGACATCACCAAGGACCCGCTGGGGCAGGATCAGAACGGCAAAGATGTCTTTCTGAAAGACATCTGGCCCTCCCAGAAGGAAATCGCCGATCTGGTGGAAAAGACCGTCACCCGCGAAGCGTTCCAGTCCAAATACGCCGACGTCTTCAAGGGCGACGAAAAGTGGCAGGCTGTCGAGGTTACTGACAGCGAGACCTACGATTGGCCCGCCAATTCGACCTACGTGCAGAATCCGCCGTATTTCAAGGACATGCCAAAGGACGCCGGCACGATCCATAACCTGCGCGACGCAAAGGTTCTTGCCGTTCTGGGCGACATGGTCACGACCGACCACATCAGCCCTGCAGGGTCGTTCAAAGAAAGCAGCCCCGCCGGCCAGTATCTGCTGGACCGTCAGGTGCCGGTGCGCGAATTCAACTCCTACGGGTCGCGGCGCGGCAACCATGAGGTCATGATGCGCGGCACCTTCGCCAACATCCGCATCCGCAACGAGATGCTGGACGGCGTCGAAGGCGGCTACACCAAGGGGCCGGACGGCGAGCAGACCTCTATCTTCGACGCCGCGATGGCCTACGAAGAACAGGGCACGCCGCTGGTGATCTTTGCCGGCGAACAGTATGGCGCGGGTTCCTCGCGCGACTGGGCGGCCAAGGGCACGGCGCTGCTGGGCGTGAAGGCGGTCATCGCCGAGAACTTCGAGCGGATTCACCGGTCCAACCTCGTCGGTATGGGCGTCATCCCGTTCGAATTCACGGGGGGCGACACCCGCAAGACGCTGGGCCTGACCGGCGAGGAAACCGTCAGCATCGACGGTCTCGACACGATCAAGCCGCTGGAGGTCGTGAAGGCGCATATCACGATGGCCGACGGGACGACCCGGACCATCGACATCAAGTGCCGCATCGATACGGCGATCGAGATCGAATACATCGAGCATGGCGGCGTGCTGCACTACGTGCTGCGCGATCTCGCCAAGGCGTCCTGAACCACCTGGTCGACAAGTGAGGGGCCGCGCAGGATTGCGCGGCCCCTCTCTTTTCAGGCTTCTTCTGGTTTCAAATATCCCGGGGTCCGGGGCAGAGCCCCGGTTGCTTCAGCGCGGACAACGGGGTCCGCTGTCGGTTATTCGGTTGCCGCTTCCAGCATCGGCAGGAACCGCTGTTCGTAGTCGGCCCCAACCAGCGGGCCGATGAAGCGATGCAGGACCGTGCCATCGGGGCCGACGATGAAGGTTTCTGGCGGGGCGGTGACACCCCAGTCGATGGCGACGCGGCCCCGCAGATCGAATCCGGTCGCAAAGAACGGATTGCCGTAATCCGTCAGATAGCCTGCCGCATCGTCGGCCTGATCGCGGAAGTTCACGCCCGCCACGCGGTAGCCCTGTTCGGCCAAGGCTTCCAGCGTGGGATGCTCGGCGCGGCAGGGCGGGCACCAGCTGGCCCAGAAATTGACGATCGTGACCTCGCCCGACGACAAATCCTCCGCGGTCAGCAGCTCCGTTCCCGCAACCGCTTCCGCGGGCAGGTTCGGGGCGGGCTGTCCGATGAATTGCGACGGCAACTCGCCCGCATTCTCGCGCATCAAGCCGCCCCAGAAGAGCCCGGCAAGGGCTGCGAAGACCACCGGCGGCACGACCAGCAAGGGTGAGATTCTAGCCACGCTCGACCTCCTCCAGTGTCCGCTTCACACGCCGCGACCGCCGGACGCTGACGCCCACCAGCACCGCGAGAACCGCGATACTTGCGGCATAGGCGGTGATCACCTCGAAGGCGTAGGTTCCCAGATCAGGCACGTTGCCCCCGCGACATCAGGGCCTGTGTGCGGCGGGCACGGATCTCGGTCCTCGTACGCAGCAGCACCAGCGCCAGGAACAGCGCAACGAAGCCCGCAATGCAGACCAGCAGCGGGATGTAGAACACATCGGCCACGTTTTCCTCCTTGTCGAGAGAGAGCGATGCCCCCTGATGCAGCCCCTGATTCCAGAAGTTCACCGCATAGCGCGACAGGATCGCGAACACCGATCCGACCAGACACAGCACCGACGTCAGGTCGGCAGCGGTATCCCCATCCTCGATCGCAGCCCAAAGAGCGATATAGCCGAGATAGAACAGGAACAGGATCAGGAACGACGTCAGGCGTGGGTCCCAGGCCCAGTAGGTGCCCCACATCGGGCTGCCCCAGATCGCCCCGGTGATCAGCGCGATCACCGTCATCGCCAGCCCCACCGGGGCCGCGGCGCGCGCGGCCAGCGCGCTGACGTGGTGCCGCCGGATCAGCCAGATCAGGGATGCGACCAGCATCATGAACCAGGCGTTGATGGCCATCAGCGCACTTGGCACATGCAGGTAGATGATCTTGACCGTCGACCCCTGCCGCGCCTCGTCTGGGGTAAAGAAGAAACCCCAGATCAGACCGACGACAAGGCACGCCCCCGCCACGGCAAAGGCCACGCGCATGACGGGCGCGGTCCAGCCCATGAACTTTCGCGGATTTGCGTATTCCCAGATCGACATGACGTATCCCTATCCCGACGCACTGCGCCCCTCAATCCCGGATCACCGCAGGTTGATGCGCAACACCGTCGCAGCCGCGAAGGGCAACAGTGCAAAGCATCCCAGCGTGATCGCCCCCATCAGCATCAGTGGTGCCGTGGCCCCGGTGCCATCGACGCCGTGCCGCACCGCCTCTGCCCCGAAGATCAGCGTCGGCACGTAAAGCGGCAGAACCAGCAGCGAAAGCAGCAATCCGCCGCGCCGCAGGCCGACGGTCAGCGCCGCGCCGAAGCTGCCGATCATCGACAGCGCGGGCGTGCCGATGGCAAGGCTGACCAGCAGCCAGCCGTAGGCCGCAGGTGCCATGTTCAGAAAGAACCCCAGCGCCGGGGCCACCAGCGTCAGCGGCAGACCCGTGGTGATCCAGTGCGCCAGCGCCTTGACCAGTGCCACGCCTTCCAGCGGCAGAGGGGCCGTCGCCAGCAGCGCCAGCGACCCATCCTCGAAATCCAGCGCAAAGATGCGGTCGAGCGACAGCAGCGCCGCCAGCAATGCCGCGACCCAGAGTATGCCGGGCGCGATCAGCGCCAGCGTGCTACGGTCGGGGCCGACGCCAAAGGGCACGAGCACGACGACGATCAGAAAGAACGCGAGGCCAAGGCCAAAGCCCCCCCCGGCGCGCACCGCAAGGGCCAGATCACGCCAGAGCAGCGCCTTCACAAGAACGCCTCGTCAGACCCGCCGGCGGCGTCCGATGCCGCGACATAGGGCGTCAGGTCCAGCGCCGGTGCGTCCAAGCCCAAATCGATATGCGTCGCGATGACGGCGCAGCCGCCCTGCGCCAAATGCACGTCGCGCATCCAGTCCGCGAACATCCGCACGGAAAAGCCATCCAGACTGACCGTCGGCTCGTCCAGAAACAGCACCCGCCGCCCGATGACGCCCAGCCGCGCCAGTCCCAGCCGCCGCTTCTGTCCCGCCGACAGGGTCCCGGCCACACGGGCGCGCAAATTGTCCAGATCGAATGCGGCGAACATGCTATCCGGCACATCGCGGCCGTAGACCTGCGCCCAAAAGGTCAGGTTTTCCGTCACGGTCAAGGCCGTCTTGACGCCGTCCGCATGGCTGGCATAGGCGCCCGTGCCATCGGGATAGGCGACCGACCCGGCAAGCGGCGGTTGTAGCCCCGCCAATGTGCGCAGCACCGTCGTTTTGCCCACGCCATTCGGGCCGCGCAGGATCAGCGCCTCACCGGGCCTCACGTCGAAGGACACGCCCTCCAGCACCGGCACACCGCCGCGGGCGCAGCGCAGGTCGCGGACCTGCAACATGGGCGTCAGACCGGGAACAGTGCAAGGGCCACGCGTCGGCCCTCGCTCAGGAGCACGTTGTAGGTGCGACAGGCGGCAGGAGAGGCCATCGTCTCGACGCCAAGGCCAGCGGCCTCGAGCACCTGCCGAAAAGCGGCAGGGGGATGCGCTATGTCTGCACCGGTGCCGACGAAGATCACGTCGACGACATCGGCCAGCCCGACCAGCGCTGCCGTGTCATCGTAGCCGCCCCAGCCCGCGATGCCCGCCGGTGTCACCGTCACCGGTCCTTCGATCACCTTGCCGCCGATGCGAAAAAACCCGGGGCCGTAGCCGTCGATCGGTTTCGCGTTGTCGTAGGTGATTTCGGTCAGGCGCATTTCACTTGCTTTCCACGTCCGCATAACGACCGACCGTCTTGGGGTCGGTCTTGGACCAGTCGCGTTTCACGCCCAGCATCAGCACGATGTTCTTGGCAATGTAGACCGACGAATAGGTCCCGACCAGAATGCCCCAGGTGATCGCAAAGACAAAGCCCCGGATCACGTCACCGCCCAGCACCAGCAGGGCAATCAACGCCAGCAGGGTTGTGCCGGATGTCATGATCGTGCGGCTCAGCGTTTCGTTGGCCGACAGGTTCAGCACCTCGATCAGCGGCATGACCTTGTATTTGCGCAGGTTTTCACGCACGCGGTCGAACACGACGACGGTGTCGTTGATCGAATAGCCCACGATGGTCAGCAAGGCGGCGATGATTGCCAGATCGAACTTGATCTGCAACAGCGAAAAAAGGCCGATGGTCAGGCCGACGTCATGCACGAGTGCCACGATGCCGCCGACCGCGAACTGCCATTCGAAACGCAGCCAGATGTAGATCACGATGGCCGCAATTGCGCCCACGACCGACAGCACGGCAGAGCGGATCAATTCGCCCGACACTTTCGGACCGACGCTTTCGACCGACGCGAACTGCACCGCCGGGTCGACGGCGGTCAGTGCGCCCTGAATGGCCGCGATGGTGTCGGGCTGGATGCTCTCCGCGTCGCCCTGCGCCTGGATGCGGACTTCGGCCACATTGCGGTCCGGGCCGAAGCCGGGGTCGAATACCTCGGTGATGGCCACATCGCCAAGGGCCAGCGGATCAAGCGCCGCGCGGTAGGCACCGACGTCGATGGCTTGCGTGCTTTCCGTGCGGATCGTCGTGCCGCCCTTGAAGTCGATGCCGTAGTTCAGGCCAAACGCGAAAAAGGCGGCCACCGACAGGGCCAGCAAGACCAGGGATCCACCGAAGGTGATCCTGGCGTAACCGAAGAAGTTGATCTTCGTATCGTCGGGAACAAGACGCAGACGCATGGGATCAGACCTCGATTGTTTTCGGACGCCGCCAGGCGAACCAGATGACGATCAGCGACCGCGTGACGAAGATCGCGGTAAAGATCGACGTGATGATGCCCAGCCCCAGCGTCACGGCAAAGCCGCGCACCGGGCCGGACCCCATGTAGAACAGGATGCCCGCCGTGATCAGTGTCGTCACGTTGCTGTCCACGATGGCCGACAGGGCGCGTTCATAGCCCAACTCGATCGCGCGGGCCGGTCCGCGCGCCGTCTTCAGTTCCTCGCGTATGCGCTCGAACACCAGCACGTTTGCGTCCACCGCCATGCCGACGGTCAACACGATGCCCGCGATGCCGGGCAGCGTCAACGTCGCCCCCAGTAACGACAGTCCGCCGAATATCAGCCCCATATTGATGATCAGCGCGATGTTGGCGAACAGGCCGAACAACCCGTAGGTGACCAGCATGAAAATCACGACCAGTGCAGAACCCACGACGGCGGCCTTCTTGCCGGCATCGATGCTGTCCTGCCCCAATTGCGGACCGATGGTGCGCTCTTCAAGGAAGTTCAGCTTGGCCGGCAAGGCACCTGCGCGCAAAAGCACCGCAAGGTTGGTCGATTCCTCGACCGTGAAGTTGCCGGTAATGATGCCCGACCCGCCGGGAATGTGGCTTTGGATCACGGGAGCAGAGATGACTTCATTGTCGAGCACGATGGCGAAGGGTTCGCCGATATGGTCCAGCGTGTAGTCGCCGAATTTCCGCGCGCCCGTCACGTTGAAGCGGAAGTTGACGGCGGGCCGCCCGTTCTGGTCGAAGGCGGGCTGTGCGTCGACCAGTTCCTCTCCCGTGACGACCGGCGCGGTGTCGAGCAGATAGAACGTGCCGGTTTCGTCGACGCTCGGCAGGATTTCCTGACTTACGCCGACCGGATCGCTGGCACTACCTGCGCGACCGATGACCGGCTGGAACGTCAGCTGCGCGGTCGTGCCGATGATGTCCTTGACCTCTTGCGCCGATCCGACGCCGGGCACCTGAACCAGAATCCGCGTCTCGCCCTGGCGCTGGATCGTGGGTTCCCGGGTGCCGACCTCGTCGATGCGGCGTCTGATAATCTCGAGGCTTTGCTGCATGGTCCGGTCGTCGACCGCCAGCTTCTCGGCGTCGGACAGGCGAATGGTGAGCAACGGGCCGTTGCCCGTCACCTCGATATCCGTGGACCCGGCACCGGTCAGCGACGTGATGGGCCGCGCCAGACCGCGCACGATCTCCAGCGCGCGGGCGGCCCCTCCGGGTTCGGAAATCCGCACGATCAGCACGTCGGGCGCACTCTCCTCGCGCGTGACGAAGCCGACGGTATCCCGTTCTGCCGCCAGCGCATCGCGCACTTCGGGCCAGGTGGCGTCCATGATCGTCTCGTAGACATCCGTCGTCTGCACCTCGGCCAACAGATGCGCGCCACCCCGCAGATCAAGGCCGAGGTTCACGAGGCCTGAGGGCAGGAAACCCGGCCATGACGTATCCGTCTGACCTAGGGCGACCGCATCGTTATGGGTCTCGACCCGCGAATAGAAGGCATTCGGCAAGGCCAGCGACAGGCCGATGACGACCGTCAGCCAGATTGCGGCCTGTTTGAACGGCGAGATGTGCAGCATGGAAAAAGCCCCTCGGGCCAAAGGTGTCGCGGCTTATTTCGCCGGTTCGGTCTTGTTGATGACGGTCGCGATGGTGGACCGGATCACGCGGACCTTCACGCCGGTCGCGATCTCGACCTCGACTTCCTTGTCGGCCTCGTTCACGGCCGTGACCTTGCCCAGAATGCCGCCCTGCGTGATGACCCGGTCACCCCGACGCAGCGCATTCACCATCGCCTGATGTTCCTTCAGCTTCTTTTGCTGGGGACGGATCAACAGGAAATACATGATCGCGAAGATGATCATCATCAGAATGAGCGATTGGCTGCCCTGCATGGCGGCTCCTTTCAAGGTTCGTCGCAGGGTGCGAAGGCCCCCCGTCAAAGTCGCGGCACATTAGGAGCGGGGTCGCCGATTGGCAACCGCCGCTTCGCCGTGCACAGGGCATATCGTGGGGATGGGACGGGGCGTCAATGGGGCTGCGACCAAAGGCGACCCCGCGCGGTCACAATCGCGCCAAAGGGGCGGGCTTTCCCCTCTTCAACGCGGGCCGCACTTGGTGCATACCCTGCGCCAATCGACCAACCTGAAGGGGACCAGACCCATGCACGACATCCGCATGATCCGCGATACACCGGACGCCTTCGACTCAGGCCTGTCCCGGCGCGGTCTCGCCCCCGTGTCGCCCCGCATCCTGGCCCTGGACGGCGAACGCCGTCAGGCGATCAAGCAGGCCGAAGATGCGCAGGCCGCGGCTAACGCCGCTGCCAAGGACGTGGGCCGCGCCAAGGCCAGCGGCGACGATGCGGAATTCGAACGCCTGCGGACCCTGATGGCCGACAAGAAGGCCGAGATCGCGACGCTGAACGACCGGGCAAAGACATTGGACGTCGAGTTGAACGACCTGCTGCTGATCCTGCCCAACCTGCCCCACGACGACGTGCCTGCGGGCCGTGACGAACACGACAACGTCGAGCAGAAGCGCGTCGGCACCCCGCGCACCTTCGACTTCCAACCTGTGGAGCATTACGACATTCCCGCCGTCCGGGCCGGCATGGACTTTGCCGCAGGCGCGAAACTGTCGGGGGCGCGTTTCGTCGTGCTGCGGGGGGCCGTGGCCCGCGTGCACCGCGCGCTGGCGCAGTTCATGCTGGACACCCACACCGACGACCACGGCCTAACCGAGACGATGACTCCCGTCATGGTGCGTGAAGAGATGATGTATGGCACCGGCCAACTGCCCAAATTCGGAGAGGACAGCTACCAGACCACCAACGGCTGGTGGCTGATCCCCACGGCCGAAGTCACGCTGACGAACCTCGTTCACGGCGACACGGTGGACGCGGACTCCCTGCCCCGCCGCTATGTGGCCGACACGCAATGCTTCCGGTCAGAGGCCGGGTCGGCAGGCCGCGACACCAGCGGCATGCTGCGCCAGCACCAGTTCGAGAAGGTGGAGATGGTCAGCATCACCCACCCCGACGACAGCGACGCCGAGCATGCTCGCATGACCCGCTGCGCCGAGGCGATCCTTGAAAAGCTCGACCTGCCCTATCGCACCATGCTGCTTTGCGCCGGCGACATGGGTGCGAGTGCCCGTCGCACCTATGATCTGGAGGTCTGGCTGCCCGGTCAGGACACCTACCGAGAGATCAGCAGCATCTCGACCTGTGGCGACTATCAGGCGCGGCGGATGAATGCCCGATTCAAGCCTGCGGGTGGCGGCAAGCCTGAATTCGTCCACACGCTGAACGGCTCCGGTCTGGCCGTAGGTCGCTGCCTGATTGCCGTGCTGGAGAATGGCCAACAGGCGGACGGGTCGGTCGTTTTGCCAGCGGTCTTGCGGCCGTATCTGGGAGGTCGTCTCACGATTTCGGCAGCAGGTGATTTAACTTAGATCGAACTTGAACTTTCATCGTCGGACGGACGTTGGGCGGCATGAACAGGTCACTCGCATATCTCACGCTCGCTCTCAGCCTCGCCTTCGCAGCGGCACCGCTGTTCTCCGGCGATTTCACGGGCTTCGCGGAAAATCAGTTGCCTGTTCCTCAGATCGATCCGCCGGTCCAGCCGGCGGGCTATGCCTTCTCAATATGGGGCCTGATCTATGCTTGGCTGGTCGCCGCCGCGGTCTATGGCTTGATCTACAAGGCAGACGACCCGGACTGGAACGCGGCCCGCGTGCCGCTGTGTGTCAGCCTTGGTGTCGGCGTGCCCTGGCTGCTGATCGCGCAGATCAGCGCGATCTGGGCCACGATCACGATCTTCATCATGGCGGCAGCGGCCATCGCCGCCCTGCACCGCACACCTGCAATCGAGAATTGGTGGATGCGCGCACCGATCGCCCTTTATGCGGGCTGGTTGACGGCGGCGAGCTTCGTCTCGCTCGCGACCACATTGGCAGGATACGGCATCCTGATGGGTGGCTACGGCTGGGCCTTTGCTGGCATAGCCGGCGCGCTGATCGTCGCGGTCCTGACCTACCGCCGGACTACAACACCGCTTTACCTTGGGGCCGTGATCTGGGCCTTGGTCGGCATCGTCGTCAACAACGGGATGACGAACTTCTTGGTGACCGCCCTGGCCATCACCGGCATCGTCACGCTGATCTGCGTGATGGCCGTCTGGGCTCCGCGCCCGAATCCGATATCCTAACGGTCGCTGCCGGGCTTCTTCTTGTGCTTGGTCAGACGCGACGGCTGCGATGACTTGCGGTCCTTGTAGGGATTCTTGTCCCCCTGATCGCGCAGAGTCAGCCGGATCGGCGCGCCTGGCATGTCAAAGTCGTCCCGCAACCCGTTGACAAGGTAGCGCTTGTAGCTTTCTGGCACCAGATCGGGATGAGAGGTCATGACGACGAATCCCGGTGGCCGCGTCTTGACCTGGGTGGCATAGCGCATCTTGATCCGCTTGCCGCCCGGCGCGGGGGGCGGATGCTGTTCCAGCATCCCCGTCAGCCAGCGGTTCAACTGCGCCGTCGTGACGCGGCGGTTCCAGACGTCATAGGCCTTCATGATCGCCTGCTGCAGACGATCCAGCCCCTTGCCGGTCTTGGCCGACACGGTGACCAGCGGCGCGCCCCGCAACTGCGGCAGCAGCCGGGTGAATTCTTCCTTCAACTCGCGCAGCTTGTCCTGCTTGTCGTCCTCGGTGTCCCATTTGTTCACCGCAATGACGACCGCACGACCCTCACGCTCTGCCAGATCGGCAATCCGCAGGTCCTGCTGCTCAAACGGGATCTCCACGTCCAGCAGCACCACGACGACCTCGGCGAACTTGACCGCGCGCAATCCGTCGCTGACGCTCAGCTTCTCCAGCTTTTCGCTGATCCGCGCCTTCTTGCGCATCCCCGCCGTGTCGAAGATCCGCATGGGTACGTCGCCCCAGTCCGTCATGACCGAGATCGCGTCCCGCGTGATCCCCGCCTCAGGCCCGGTCAGCAGTCGTTCCTCGCCGATGATCTTGTTGATCAGCGTCGATTTTCCGGCGTTCGGACGGCCGACGACGGCAATCTGCAAGGGCTTTGAACGAGTCGGCACGCGCGGCGCGTCGGGGTCGTCATCCTCGACCGCGACGTCGGTGTCCGGTGCGTCGGCAAGGGCGCGTTCCTCGAACTGTTCGGACAGCGGGCGCAGCACGTCCATCAGCTCTCCCATACCCTCGCCATGTTCGGCGGACAGGCGGATCGGCTCTCCCAGCCCCAGCGCGTAGGCTTCCAGGATCGTGACGTCAGCCGCCTTTCCCTCGCCCTTGTTGGCGGCAAGGATGACGTGGGCGTTCTTCTTGCGCAGGATGTCGGCAAAGATGCGGTCGGCGGGCAGCACGCCCACACGCGCGTCGATCATGAACAGGCAGACGTCGGCCATTTCCACGGCACGTTCCGTCAGCTTGCGCATTCGCCCCTGCAAGGATTCGTCCGTCGCCATCTCCAGCCCGGCGGTGTCGATCACGGTGAACCGGATATCGGCGATGCGGCCCTGACCTTCGCGCAGGTCGCGGGTGACACCGGGCTGATCGTCGACCAGCGCCAGCTTCTTGCCGACAAGCCGGTTGAACAACGTCGATTTGCCGACGTTGGGGCGGCCCACAAGGGCAAGGGTGAATGTCATGGCGCGAAACTCCGGCAGGTCAGAGGCGGGCCATACACCGCTTTGCCCTTAACGGAAAGCCAGCAGTTGCCCGTTTTTGTTCACGACGTACAGGATGCCGTTTGCGATGGCCGGGGTCGAAGCGGCACCACCCGGCAACGCCACACTGCCCACGAGTGCGCCAGATGTCGGATCGAACGACCGCAACTGCCCATCCGACGACGCCACGATCAGCCGGTTGCCCGCCATGATCGGTCCGAAGTGGGAATAGACCGTGCGCCCCTTGCGCAGAAACGACCCGGTTTCCACGAAATCCGGCAAGGCCACGCGCCAGATCACGCTGCCGTCGGCTTCGTCGAGGCGCACCAGCTCGTTCAGGTCGTTGACCATGAAGACCGACCCGCCCGCCGGCCAGACCGGGCCAGACGCCCCCTCGCCCACGGTCCACAGGCGTTCACCCGACGCCGCGTCCAACGCCACCGTGAGGCCCGAGAAATTGCCGACATAGACGCGGTTGCCGTCGATCACCGGGTCGCCGGCAATGTCGGACAGATCTCCGATCGCCTGACCCGGCCGGTCGCCGGTGATCACGGCGGACCAGCGCGCGATGCCGCCTTGCGGAAAGACGCCTTGCACCTCTCCGGACGGAAAGGGGAAGACTGCCAGATCGGTCGTGACCGCCGGGCCTGCCCCGCCGCCGAAGGACGTGTCGGACGGGATGCCGGAGGTCTGATACCGGATGCGCCCGTTGGTCACGTCGATGGCCCAGGCCCTGCTGTCGCGACTGATGACATAGGCCAGATCGCCCGACACCGTGGGGGCAGAGGTGCCCGGCGCGTCCAGTTCCTGCACCCAGAGCGTCCCGCCCGTCGCAGGGTCAAGTGCTGTCAATGTGCCGTAGCCGGTGGACACGAACAGCCGCCCGGCCCCGACCGCCAGACCGCCGCCAGAGGCATCGCTGGGTGCGTTCGGCGGCGGCGTGATGTCGACCGCCCAGAGGGGCGCACCGGCAAGGGTCGTCGCCGCGACATGGCTGCGCGCATCGAGGGTATAGACGATGCCGTTCGACACAACCGGATCGGCGGTGATCCGGGCTCCCTTGCTGTCTCCTTCGCCGATGTCCACGGCAAAGACCTGCGACAGTGCCGACCCCAGCACCGGTTGCGGCGTGTTGTGATCGGCGCTGCCGTTGCGATGGGTCCAATCGCCGTTGGCCTGCGGCGCAGGCAGGCTGATCGGCACGGCGCGGTTGACCTGCGGGGCCTCGGCCCTGATCGCTTCGCGCGGACCGGGCAGGATGACGTCCTTTTCCCCGCAGGCAGACAGGGCGACAAGGGCCAGAAGGCAGGCGGACAGGGTCTTGGAAATCACGGCGCGGTGCCCTTTCACGGGTTGGTCGGTGTCTCGTCGGATGTCGCACCCGAAGTCGCGACGTCCGGCAACGGCGCACCCAGCGCCACCATCAGGGTTTGCACCCGGTCGCGCAAGCTTTCGCTGACGGCGGCGTCCTGCACGATGGCGGTCAGTTGCGTCACCGCGGCATCCCGGTCACCGGCGGCCAGATCGGCAAGCGCCAGCCGTTCCTGTGCCAGCAATGCAAAGGGCTGGCCGGGGGTCGCCAGCGCCTCCAGCCGCGTGCGACGGGCAGCGGGATCGTTGCCCGCATCCAGCATCGCCGCCTTGAAGGCGGCCAGATCGCGGTAGATCGCCGGCACGTCCTGACGCGTGGTCAGACTGTCCAGCGTGGCAGTCGCGGCGGCGACCTCGCCCGCTTCTTCCTGTGCGGCCGCCGTGATCAGCAGGCCCACGGCCGCCGCGGCACCAGCCTGCGGCACCGCGTCAAGCGCTGCTGCACGCGCGGCAGGTTCGCTGTTGGCCAGCGCCGCCAGCAAGGCATCGCCCGTCTGTTCGGCGGCGGCACGGTCGCGCGCGCGACTGTATTCAGTCCAGGCAGCACCCCCGACCAGCAGGATCACCGCCAGAATGGCGATCCAGCCATACTTCTTCATCAATCCGAACAGACGGTCGCGCCGGACCTCTTCCGTCACCTCGTTGATGAAGCTGTCTGCGTCGCTCATGCTCGTCCTCCGCCGTGGCCACCAAGCGGGCAGCATCTGACGCTTCTTAACGTGAAGCGAACCGGATTGCCAAGTCCTGCGCAGACTGCGTCAAAGTCCGGACAGCCCAGCTCTGACCAGTTTCCGCCGATACAAAAATCAGAACAGGATGTCCAAAGCGTGTGCGCCTGCCTTGAGCGTCCCGATCGCGGTATTGAAAAGGGTCGCGATCTGCAATGTCACGAAGAATAGAACGGGATAGACAAGCGGACTGATGTGATCGACAGACAAGTTCAACCGACTGTTCGCAATCCTTCGACCGAGGAACGGCACCAGAAGCAGCGCAAGGACGCTCCCCACCACGGCGCCGAAAATCAGATCGCTTGGCCAGTGATACCCCATGTAAATCCGCGGCAAGGAGATGACGATGATGGCATGCACGATCGCGATTGTCCCGATTGCCCTGCTGATCAGCCAGAGCCCGACTGCCGTTGCGAAGAACAGGACGGCATGGTCGCTGGGAAAAGAGCTCCAGCCGTCAAGTGTCAGTGCTTCGGACCCGATTGGCAAGCGCGCACCCGACGTCTCCGAATGCATGGGACGCAACCGAAAAGGAAGGATGTTAGCAAGCAACCGGCCGCAGGCCACCGCAATGATCGCGGTCGACAGCACCGCAGCCAGACGCGCGCGGCGCGCTGACAGATCGGCTCTTCGCAATTCCCAGAGATACCAGAACAGCATCATCGGGACGACGCCTTTGTAAATGTTGTTCAGGGCAATATGTCCGACGAGCTTGTCCAGAAACTCGGACTGCTGCGCCGTGGAATTGACGAGCTCAAACAAATATGAATCGAACGCGACAACCAT
>NZ_JBMERN010000071.1:0-19826 GCF_049310965.1 Loktanella sp. DJP18
CGAATGCTTAATCCGAGCGAATTCAGAGCGCTTTGCGGGCCTGCATGGCGGCTGCGAACCGTTCGAACAGGTAGTAGCTGTCCTGCGGGCCAGGGCTCGCCTCTGGGTGATACTGGACAGAGAACACCGGGCGGTCCGACAGAGCGATGCCGCAGTTGGACCCGTCGAACAGGCTGACATGGGTTTCCATGACGCCGGCGGGCAGGGTCTGGCTGTCGACGGTAAAGCCATGGTTCATCGACGTGATCTCGACCTTGCCGGTCGTCATGTCCTTCACCGGATGGTTGGCGCCGTGATGACCGTGGTTCATCTTGACCGTCTGCGCCCCCAGCGCCAAAGCCAGCATCTGATGTCCAAGACAGATGCCGAAGACCGGCACGTCGACCTGCGCCAGAACGCCCTTGATCGTCGGGACAGCATAGACCCCTGTCGCAGCCGGATCGCCGGGGCCGTTGGACAGGAAGACGCCGTCGGGGTTCAGGGCCAGCACGTCCTCGGCAGTCGCGGTCGCGGGCAGCACGGTCACGTCGCAGCCCGACGAGGCGAGGCAGCGCAGGATGTTGCGCTTGGCCCCGTAATCGATGGCGACGACCCTGTGTTTCGGCGCATCTTGCCTGGTGTAGCCGTCGGGCCAGGCCCAGCGCATCTCGTCCCAGCGGTAGGATTGCGCACAGGTCACGTCCTTTGCCAGATCGAGGCCGACCAGCCCCGCGAACCCGCGCGCGGCGGCGACGAGGGCCGCGATGTCGAAGTTGCCGTCGGGGTCATGGGCCAAGGCGACGTGCGGTGCGCCCTGCTGGCGGATCGCGCGGGTCAGGCGCCGCGTGTCGATGCCGCCCATGCCGATCCGGCCGCGCCGGGCCAGCCATGTCGTCAATTCCTCGGTCGCGCGCCAGTTCGACGCCTCGGTCGGATCCCATTTCACGACCATACCGGCCGCGACGGGATCTGCCGTCTCATCATCCTCGGCGTTGACGCCGGTGTTGCCGATGTGCGGGAAGGTAAAGGTCACGACCTGACCGGCATAGGACGGGTCTGTCATGATCTCCTGATAGCCGGTCATGGCGGTATTGAAGCAGAGCTCTGCCGTGGTCTGCCCCGTGGCCCCGAAGCCGCGGCCATAGAAGACCGTGCCGTCGGCGAGGGCCAGACAGGCGGTGGGTTTTGCGGTGTCGGCGATGGTCATTCGGGGTCCCCTTCATGGCAGTGCGGGCGCGCAAATTCGTGCCGTCTTACGGGGGCGGCAGGACGGGGTCAAGGCAGGGGTCGTAACGCCGCGTCGCTGCGGCTTGTCTCTCATGTCAGCGGTCCCTATGTTGCGCCGACCTCAGGACGGGACAAGACATATGGACGTGCGACAGCGACTTTCCGCAGCACTCAAGGACGCGATGAAGGCCAAGGAGGTGGACCGCCTGTCCACCCTGCGGCTGATCAACGCCGCCATCAAGGACCGCGACATCGCCCTGCGTGGCACCGGCGCGGAAGAAGGCGCCGTCGTGGGCCAGGATGACGTGCTGGCGATCCTGGGCCGGATGGTCAAGCAGCGCCAGGAAAGCGCACGGGCCTACGAGGAAGGCGGGCGGCTGGAGCTGGCGGAGAAGGAGCTGGCCGAGATCAAGGTGATCGGCGAGTTCCTGCCGCGCCAGTTGAACGAAGCCGAGACCGCCGCCGCCGTCGATGCCGCCGTCGCCGACACCGGTGCCGAGAGCATCCGCGACATGGGCCGCGTCATGGCGGCGCTGAAGGAGAAATACACGGGCCAGATGGATTTCGGCCGGGTCGGGCCGATGGTCAAGGACCGGTTGGAGTGACCGGCGCGGCGGGCCCCGCCCGCCCACCCCTTTTTGGGGCTTTGCCCCGGACCCCAGGGTATTTCTGACCAGAAAAAGGGGCGGATGCGTCCCGGTTTTGCCTTGGACCGCAACTGACCTGTCGATGACGGCCTGGCCTTGGCAGCCGGTCTAGTGGCGCAGCGCACGCTTGAGGTCATCGTAGAGGACCAGTCGTTCGGCGGCATCCAGAAACGCGCCGATCTCGACCTCTCGGTCGCCGCCGCGCAGGGTGATGTAGTTTTCCACTGGGCCGCCCTTGGGGTGCAGATGCACGCTGACCCAGTGCCGGTTGGCCTGCCAGTCCTGCCGCAGTCCAGTGGGATTGTGGCGGGTCAGGTGGGCGCTGTCGGCGGTGACGCGCAATTCTTCCAGCACCTCGCCGCGGCGGTAGCTGATGTTCAGTGCGAACCAAAGGCCGGTAAAGGCGATCGCGAAAAACGGCAGCAGTCCCCACAGCACGGCCGTGCCCAGCACGGTCAGCAAGGGCAGTGTGATGATCGCGGCCGTGGCTCCCATGAACAGCACGAAATCGCGACGCAGCAGCGACCGGTAAGGCCAGAGCGCCAGGCTCCAGTCCGGGGTGTCATGCGGGGGGTGGGGCGACCATTCATAAGGCATGCTCGTGTTCTAGCAGGGCTTTGGGGTCTGGCAACTGCGCCGGTTGGTCGCGTGCGGTGAAACTGGCGTCTTGGCCGGAAGCCGCCGATATGCGAGGAAACCACATGCAGCGAGAGGGATCACGATGGAGGTGATGGTGCGGCCGGTGGCCTTGGATGACCGGGCGGTGTGGGACAGGCTTTATGCGGGATATGCCGCGTTCTACCGCGTCGATCAGACGGCAGCGATGCGGGACACGGTCTGGCACTGGCTGATGGACGACGGTCACGGCACCGAAGGTCTTGTGGCCTGCGCTGCGGACGGCAGCGTCATCGGGCTGGCACATTTTCGCGCGTTTGCGCGGCCGTTGTCGGCCAGGACGGGTGGGTTTCTGGACGATCTATTCGTCGATCCGGACCTGCGCGGTAAGGGCGCGGCCGAGGCGCTGATCGCAGGCCTGCGCGACATCGGGCAGGCGCGGGGGTGGTCGGTGATCCGCTGGATCACCGCAGCCGACAATGCCCGCGCCCGCAGCATTTACGACCGCGTTGCCGTGGAAACCCCCTGGGTCACCTACGACATCAAGCTCTAACAGAAAGCTCTAACAGACCTCGATCAGGGCGAAGCGTTCCCAGACCACCATCATGTCAGGCGCGAAACCGCCATTGCGGGCGAAATAGCGGCTGTGGTCGTCGCGCCAGCCGGCGAGGTCGTCATTCTCGCCTTCGGCCAGGGCCATGGCGGCGGTGACATCCTCAAAGCGGCCGGTCACCACTTGCTGCGTCTCGATCACGCAGGCGGGGGTACCGTCCCAGTGCAGCGCGATGTCGCGGCGGCCGGGTTCCGGCAGCGGCTCGCCTGCATCGAAGTCGCGCAAGGCACCGCAGGTCGCGGTCTTGGCCCCGCTGATGACCAGCGAAAGCAGCTGCGCGCAAAGTGCCGCGCTGTCGCCCAAGGTGAAGGTAACGGCATCGGGATGGCGTTGGCGCAGATCGGCAAGGAGATCGGTCATGGTCGGGCATCCGGAAAGTGAAAGGCCCCGGAATTCTCCGGGGCCTTGTGGTCTAGTGGGCGTGTTCCTTGTCCCAGTCGCTTTGCTTTGGCAACTGCTCGAACGTGTGTTCGGGCGGCGGGCAGGGCAGGGTCCATTCCAGCGTGTCGGCCCATTCGTTCCACGGGTTGTTCTGGGTGACGCGGGCACCGCGGAACAGGGTGTAGAACAGCACGCCGATGAAGAACAGGAACGACGCGAAGGACAGGAAGGCCCCCATGGACGACACGTAGTTCCACAGCGCAAAGGCTTCCGGGTAGTCGATGTAGCGACGCGGCATGCCTTGGCGGCCCAGGAAGTGCTGCGGGAAGAAGGTGATGTTCGCGCCGATGAACATCGCCCAGAAGTGCAGCTTGCCGGCCCATTCGGGATACATCCGGCCCGACATCTTGGGCAGGTAGAAGTAGATGCCCGCGAAGATCGCGAAGACCGCACCCAGTGACATGACGTAGTGGAAGTGCGCCACGACATAGTAGGTGTCGTGATACACGCGGTCGATGCCGGCCTGGCTGAGTACGATGCCAGTGACGCCACCGACGGTGAACAGGAACAGGAAGCCCATCGCCCAGAGCATCGGGGTCTTGAACTCGATCGACCCGCCCCACATCGTCGCGATCCACGAGAAGATCTTGACGCCTGTCGGGACCGCGATGACCATCGTCGCCATCATGAAGTAGGACTGCTGCGTCAGCGACAGACCGACCGTGTACATGTGATGCGCCCAGACGACGAAGCCCAGAACACCGATCGCGACCATCGCATAGACCATCGGCAGGTAGCCGAAGATCGGCTTTTTGGAAAAGGTCGCGATGACATGGCTGATGATGCCGAAGCCGGGGATGATGATGATGTAGACCTCGGGGTGACCGAAGAACCACAGGATGTGCTGATACAGGATCGGGTCGCCGCCGCCTTCGGGCTGGAAGAAAGTGGTGCCGAAGTTGCGGTCCATCAGCAGCATCGTGATCGCACCGGCGAGAACCGGAAGCGCCAGCAGGATCAGCCACGCAGTCACGAAGATCGACCACGAGAAGAGCGGCACCTTGTGCATCGTCATGCCGGGGGCACGCATGTTCAGGAAGGTCGTGATCATGTTGATCGCGCCCAGGATCGACGAGGCGCCGGACAGGTGGACGGCGAAGATCGCGAGGTCCATCGACATGCCGCCTTCGGATGTCGAGAGCGGCGGATACATGACCCAACCGACGCCAGAGCCGAGCTGACCGTTGCCGCCCGGTGCGAGCATCGACGCGACGCCAAGTGAGGTACCCGCGACATACATCCAGAAGGACAGGTTGTTCATCCGCGGGAACGCCATGTCCGGGGCGCCGATCTGCAACGGCATGAAGTAGTTGCCGAAGCCGCCGAACAGCGCGGGAATCACGACGAAGAACATCATCAGGATGCCGTGGTATGTGATCAGCACGTTCCACAGGTGCCCGTTGGGCGTGCAGGCACTGGCCGCGTCCGAAAACAGGCGCGCGCCTTCCATGCACATGTGCTGGACGCCGGGTTCCATCAGTTCAAGGCGCATGAACACCGTGAAGGCCACCGAGATGAAGCCGACGGCCCCCGCGGTGAACAGATACAGGATCCCGATATCCTTGTGGTTGGTCGACATGAACCAGCGGGTGAAGAACCCCCGCTCGTCGTGATGGTCATGGCCGTGAATGGCGGCGTCTGCCATGTGGCTCTCCCTCGAAGATTGGCTACGGATGCAGGGGCGCGAGTCTGTGCCCCGCATCCTGCTTAGGCGCGGTTCTAGTGTGTCCGACGCCGTATCGCAACATTCAAAGGCAGGCCCGGTGTGGGATAAATTGGCGCAGGGTGGGGGACCCCCGGACCGCAAGCGCGCCTGCTGTCAGGCCGTGCAACGACGCGGACAGGGGGGTCATAATGATGCCGCAAAGGATCGCTAGACCGCCCCACCAGATCGCCGACCATCCGGTCAGGCCCTTTTCGACATAGGATCGCCCGCATGACCCGACACACGTCCTTCGTCCTGATCGCCGCCCTTGGCGGTTTCGCCACCCTCGCTGTCCCGACGGCACTGCCGGCGCAGGCAGACCTGCCGCAGGTCAACTGCGCTGACTATCTGGCGATGGAGGACGGTCGCAGGAATGCGATCGCCGCCGTCGTGGAGGGTCTGCTGGAGGAGCAGACGGCCAACGCTGCTCCGCTTGACCCGCAAGTCCTTCTCGATGCCGGGATCGACCCGGCCAGCGTGATCCTGCCGCCGCCGCCGATGCCCGGTGAGACTGCGCGTGTCCAGCAGGAAGCCTGCAGCGCCGCAGACGGCGATGGCAACGTGATGGATGTGCTGACCGCCACCCGCCCCGACGTGCCGCATATCGACGATCAGCAGGGCTGAGAGTCGCCAAAGACCTGACCGAACGTCTGCTTCAGCGCGACATCGACATCTGCCAACGTCACCGGCAGGCCAAGATCGACGAGGCTGGTGACGCCGTGTTCGCGAATTCCGCAAGGAACGATACCGTCGAAATGGCTCAGGTCCGGCTCGACATTGATCGATATGCCGTGGAACGACACCCATTTCCGCAGACGGATGCCGATGGCCGCAATCTTGTCCTCTCGGATGGTTCCGTCTGCCGTGCGTGGCAGATCGGGCCGCGCGACCCAGACGCCGACACGCCCCTGCCGCACCTGTCCGTCGACGTTGAATTGCGCCAGCGCCGCGATGATCCATGCCTCGAGTTCCTGCACGAAGCGCCGCACGTCATGGCCCCGCTGGCCGACGTTCAACATGACGTAGGCTACGCGCTGGCCGGGCCCGTGATAGGTGTATTGCCCGCCGCGCCGGGCCTCATAGACCGGAAAGCGGTCGGGATCGACCAGATCGGACAGTCTGGCCGACGTCCCGGCCGTGTAAAGCGGCGGATGCTCGAGCAGCCAGATCGCCTCGCTGGCCGTGCCGGCGGCAATCGCCTCGGCACGGCGTTCCATGAAGGACAGCGAGTCCGGGTAAGCCACCGGTGTGTCCGACGTGATCCATTCGACCATGGTTTCACCCGCCCTTTGGGGCGTTGGCGGCATCGCGTCGGGCGCTCGCAGGTCGCGCCTGTTGGCCGACGGCAGCGCGGCCCATGATTGGCGGCGAGGCGAAGCTGAGGCCAAATATCGTCATGGTGCAGGGATAGGCAATCGCGCGCCCGCTGCCAAGCATGAGGACAGCAGGACGATGTTCAAGCCGCAACGGTGACATTCCAGTTTGTGCGGGCAGGGCGACCGGCAGCCGGGCGACGATGCCGCGGTGGCCCTACGATTTGGGCTTGATGCGGCAGGGGAGTTTGTCTAGCAAGCGGCCCATGCCCTGGCTTGCGGTCGTGGCGGAATTGGTAGACGCGCAGCGTTGAGGTCGCTGTTCTTTAACCGGAGTGGGGGTTCGAGTCCCCCCGACCGCACCAGCGCATCGTCTGACTCCCTAAATGCGTATAACGTCAAAGCTGTCGTGCTTGCCCTTTCGGACTGTCGGCGGTGCAGTCAACGGCGACGAATCCGGGGCCTTCTCATATGATGCAACGCCCGCATCGGGAACCGTTCGACCTGCATGCACCTGCTGTTCGATACCCATGAGAACGCCCTGTCGAACGGCGTGCCGACCGAGAGTTCCTGCACCGGTCCGCAGGCCCTTGCGGTGATGAACCCGCCCGTTCTGCGCGCGTTGCTGCCGCTGTTTCCCGACCAGTTGCGCGGTGCTGATGCGGCCATCGGCGCGAGCGCGGCCCGTCATGTCGTGGGTGGCAGTGCCGCACAGGTTGCAGGCACTTCCGCCATCGCCGCTTTGTTTGGCGCATTTGCGGGCAGTTGTTCTGTAAAGTGATGCCAAACTAGTCGAAATCCCTCCATTCCGTGTGTTTCATGCGCGCTCCGGGAATCCGGTTGCGTTTCAGACGGGCGGTTGCTTTATTCCCAACCTGAAGAGTGCGGGAAAACCCGCCGGAGACAACGGGGAGACTGGCGTGGCGCAAAGCGACACCGCTTTCGTGGAATTCGACCACGTTCAAAAGAGCTATGACGGTGAAAGCCTCGTCGTGAAGGACTTGAACCTGTCGATGCCCAAGGGTGAGTTCCTGACCATGCTCGGACCGTCGGGGTCCGGCAAGACCACTTGCCTGATGATGCTGGCCGGGTTCGAGACGGCGACCCACGGCGATATCCGGCTGGCGGGCAAGCCGATCAACGATATCCCCCCGCACAAGCGCGGTATCGGCATGGTGTTCCAGAACTACGCCCTGTTTCCGCACATGACCGTGGCTGAAAACCTCGCGTTTCCGTTGCAGGTCCGCAAGATGTCGAAGGACGTCCAGCAGCAGAAGGTCAAGCGCGCGCTCGACATGGTGCAGATGGGATCATTCGCGGGGCGGCGTCCGTCGCAGCTTTCGGGCGGGCAGCAGCAGCGCATCGCGCTGGCCCGTGCCCTGGTGTTCGAACCCGAACTGGTACTGATGGACGAACCGCTGGGTGCGCTGGACAAGCAGTTGCGCGAAACCCTGCAATTCGAGATCACCAATCTGGCGCACCAGTTGGGTATCACCGTGGTCTATGTGACCCACGACCAGACCGAGGCGCTGACCATGTCGGACCGCGTCGCCGTGTTCGAGAACGGCCGTATCCAGCAGCTTGCCACGCCGGACCAACTCTACGAGCAGCCGCAGAACAGCTTCGTTGCGCAATTCATCGGCGAAAACAACACGCTGGACGGCGTTGTTGCGGAAATCAGCGGCGACACCTGCGTCGTGAAGCTGGACAGCGGAGAGGTCATCGACGCGGTCCCGGTCAACGTGAGCAAGATCGGCGAGCGCACGAAGGTCAGCATCCGGCCAGAGCGGGTGGAGGTCGACACCCGAAAGCTTGGACCCAACGCCCATACGCTGAAGGCCGAGGTGCTGGAGTTCATCTACATGGGCGACATCTTTCGCACGCGCCTGCGCGTCGCCGGCATCGACAATTTCATCATCAAGACACGCAATTCGCCCGATCAGGTCAAACTGACGCCGGGCACCACCATCGACATCGGCTGGCTGCCGCGGGACTGCCGCGCGCTCGACGCCTGATGTGGAACAGGGTCTGCCGCGCCCGGCGGCATGGCCCGACACACACAACACCGGGTAACCAAACGGGAGATTATCTATGACCTTGAAGACCACACTTATCGCGACGACAGCGCTGTCGCTGGCCGCGACCGGCGCGTTTGCGCAAGAGATGTCCAACGACATGACCATCGTGTCTTGGGGCGGTGCCTACCAGAACAGCCAGTTGAAGGCCTACGTCGAACCCTATGTGGCGATGCACCCCGAAGTGAACGTCGTCTGGGACGAATCCTCGCCCGAGGCTGTGGCCAAGTTGCGCGCCATGAACGAAGCGAACAACATCACTTGGGATCTGGTGGACGTCGAAGCCGCTGACGGCATCCGTCTGTGCGACGAAGGTCTCGCGATGGAGATCGACGTGGACGAAGCGCTGGCCCCCGGTGACGACGGGTCGACACCGACCGACGACTTCGGTGACAGCCTCGTGTCCGACTGCTACATCCCGCAGATCGTGTTCTCGACCACCGTTGGCTACCGCACGGACATGGTCGGCGAGACGCCTCCGACCGACATCTGCGCGTTGTTCGACACCGAAACCTATCCGGGCAAACGCGCGCTGAACAAGCGTCCGCTGGCGAATATGGAATGGGCGCTGCTGTGCGACGGCGTGGCCAAGGACGAGATCTACGACGTGCTGGCGACCGAAGACGGTCAGACGCAGGCCTTCGCCAAGCTGGATACCATCAAGGACGATGTCGTCTGGTGGACCGCCGGTGCCGAGACGCCGCAACTGTTGGCCGACGGTGAAGTCGTCATGGGCTCGACCTACAACGGCCGTCTGTTCAGCGCGATCGCCGAACAGGATCAGCCGATCGGCATGCTGTGGGACGCGCAGATGCTGGACTTCGACGGTTGGGTCGTCCCCGAAGGTCTGCCCGAGGATCGTCTGGCCCGCGTCATGGACTTCCTGAAGTTCGCGACCGACACCCAGCGCCTGGCCGATCAGGCCGCCTACATCAGCTATGGCCCGGCGCGTGCGTCCTCAGCCCCGCTGGTCGGCAACCACGCCGATCTGGGCATCGCGATGGCAGAGCACATGCCGACCGACCCGGCCAACGCCACGAACGTCTTCGTGACGAACTATGGCTTCTGGTCCGACTACCGCGACGATCTGGATGCCAAGTTCCAGGCGTGGCTGTCCCAGTAATCCGGCCATGAACGCGGGGCGGGCCAGGCATGGCCCGCCCCGACCCCACCATCCCCGACGAGGACGCAGACGATGCCAAAAGGTTACATCATCGGACATATCAAGGTGACTGACCCCGAGGGGTATCCCGAATACGTCGCCCGCGACACGCCGATCCTGCAATCGCACGGTGCCCGCTTCATCGTGCGCGGCGGCACAAGCGAGACGCCAGAAGGCACCGAGATGGGCCGTCATGTCGTCATTGAATTCGACAGTTATGAGGCCGCGAAAGCTGCCTATAGCGACCCCGATTATCAAGCGGTCGCCGACATTCGCCGCCGCTGTGCGGATAGCACGATCATTCTTGTCGAGGGTGTCTGAGATGACATCGGCAACTGGACCCGACGATCTGACCGGCGTGACGCCCGATACTGGACTGAAGATCGCGCAGTCGGACAAGCCAGGTCCGATGCTGGCCGCTGACGGCACGCCGCTGAAGACATCGCTGCACCGCGCGCTGCGCCGGCAGAAGCGCCGCGCGCTGATGCTGATCGCGCCGCTGCTAATCTTCATCATCGTGACCTTCATCTATCCGATCGGCGAGATGCTGTTCCGGTCGGTCGAGAACCAGATCGTCGGCGATACCCTGCCGCGCACGGTGCGCGTGCTGGCCGACTGGAACCCCGACGAGACCGAATTGCCCGGCCCGCCGGTCTACACCGCGCTTGCCAAGGACATGATGGTCGCGGCGGAGGAAAAGAACCACACCCGGCTCGGCTCTCGTCTGAACTACGAAGTCTCGGGAATCTCGTCGCTGTTCCGCAAATCGGGCCGCGACGTGGAGGATATCGGCGAAGGCTATGCGGAACAGTTCGTGACGCTCGACCCCGCATGGGAAGATCCGCAGACCTTCATCGACATGTTCGCCGGCCCGCGCTGGCTGGACGCCAATGCCGACTACGATGGCGAAGGGGCGCGTCCGACTTTTCGGCTGGCCGGCGGCGCGGATGACGTGCTGCCGCAGACGGCCGGTATCTACCGCGACTTTGCGCGCGTGGTGCAGGTCGAGGACGACGACAACCCTGCCGAAGAACAGCCTTGGAACGCGGTTTATCTGGCCCTCTACGACGATCTGTCGACCGGTGCGGCGATTCCCGACGACTTTCCCCATGCGGCGCTGCTGTCCGCAGCGCAGGCGGCGGTGCCGGGTTTCGCGACCGAAGACGTGCAGGCGACCTTTGCCGAGATGGACAAGAGCTGGAACGACCCTGAGGTCTGGCGCACGATCCAGACCTACAGCGCGCCCTATACCGCGGGCTATTTTCTGAACGCCGCCGACCTGCAACTGACCCCGGACGGCATCGCGCAGCGACCCGAGAACGAGCGGATCTATGCCACCCTTTTCGTCCGCACCCTGATCATGTCGACGGCGATCACGCTGTCCTGCATCCTGCTGGGCTATCCCATCGGCTGGCTGCTGGCGAACCTGCCCAGCCGTCAGGCGAACCTGCTGATGATCCTCGTGCTGCTGCCGTTCTGGACATCACTGCTGGTGCGGACCTCTGCATGGAAGGTGTTGCTGCAGGATCAAGGCGTCATCAATGACCTGCTGGTCTGGATCGGCGTCGTGTCCGACGGCGGTCGCCTTGCGCTGATCAACAACGCGACCGGCACGATCATCGCCATGACCCACATCCTGCTGCCCTTCATGATCCTGCCGCTCTATTCGGTGATGAAGACGATCCCGCCGTCCTACCTGCGCGCGGCAAAGTCGCTGGGTGCAACGAACTGGACCGCGTTCTGGCGCGTCTACTTCCCGCAAAGCGTGCCGGGCATCGGGGCGGGCTCGATCCTCGTGTTCATCATTGCCATCGGATACTACATCACGCCGGAAATCGTGGGCGGCACCAAGGGTGTCTTCATCTCGAACCGGATCGCCTACCACATCTCGACCTCGCTCAACTGGGGGCTGGCGGCGGCCCTGGGTGCGATCCTGCTGGTGATCGTGCTGGCCTTCTACTGGGCCTACGACCGCATCGTCGGCATCGACAACGTCAAGCTGGGAGGCTGAACCATGTCCTCTGTTGCCTTCAACCCTGAGAGGGGCAAACCGCTGCATCCCTTCACGACGTTCACGTTGCCGCTGGTCGCGGCCTTCGGGGCGCTGCTGGGCTTCGTCGGTGGGCAGGCGGCGGGCCTTGGTCCGCTGGAAGGTGCGATCATCGGGGCCGTGATCGCCACGGTGCTGGCTTTCGTGCTGACCCGCTTCCTGCCGCGCAGGACCGGGCGCTGGACCGCGACGCTGGTGTGCGCGGCACTCGGCTTTCTCGCCGGTGGCTTCCCCGGTGTGTTGGGTGGCGTCATCCTGGGCGCGCTGCTGGGTTGGGCGATCTATTGGCTCGATACCGGCGACTACCGGCGCGGCGTCCCGGCCTATGCGACATCGGGCCAGGTGCTGTGGCACAACGGGTTCAAGTTCATCTGCGGCGCGATCTTCTTCTTTCTGATCGCACCGATCATCACGATCATCCCGCTGTCGTTCAACGCGCTGAATTTCTTTACCTTCACGCCCGAAATGCTGGCGCTCGACCCCGCCGGCTACAGCCTGAAGCATTACCGTGACTTCTTCACCAACGACGCCTGGCTGCAACCACTGAAGAACTCGCTGATCATCGCGCCCTTTGCCACGATCATCTCGGTGACGCTCGGCACGCTGGCGGCCATCGGGCTGTCGCAGTCCCATGTCCCCGGCCGCCGTGCGATCATGGCGATCCTGATCTCTCCGATGATCGTGCCGCTGATCATCTCGGCCACCGGCATGTTCTTCTTCTACAGCCAGCTGGGCCTGTTCATGGAGAATTATCTGGGCATGTCCAAGGACCTAACGGGCTACATAAAGGTGATCCTCGCCCATGCGGCGCTGGGTGTGCCTTTCGTCATCATCACGGTGACGGCGACGCTGGTCAGCTTCGATCAGTCGCTGACGCGGGCGGCAGCGAACATGGGGGCGAACCCGGTCACGACCTTCTTCAAGATCCAGATGCCGCTGATCCTGCCGGGCGTGATCTCGGGCGGGTTGTTCGCCTTCATCACGTCGTTCGACGAGGTGGTCGTGGTGCTGTTCGTCGGTGCGGCGGCGCAAAAGACGCTGCCGTGGCAGATGTTCACCGGCCTGCGCGAGCAGATCAGCCCGACCATCCTTGCGGTGGCGACGATCCTGGTCGTCGTCTCGATCATCCTGCTGACGGTGGTGGAGCTGCTGCGGCGCCGGTCGGAACGACTGCGGGGCATGTCGCCGGGGTAACCAGAGAGGGTTACGGCAGGACGTAAAGCCAGCCCCAGACCGTCAGGATCGAGGCACCCGTGCCGATCAGGACGGCACTGGCGGCCACGCGCCGCGCCCTGCCATACATGTTGGCGAAGACGTAGGCATTGACCCCGGGTGCCATCGCCGAGGTCAGGATCGCAGAGCGCAATTCCGGCACGCTGAGCCGGGACACGCCGGACAGCATCCAGACGATGGCGGGATGCAGGATCAGGCTGATCGCCACGACAAACAGGATCGCGCGCATGTCGCCCTCTGGCCGGTAGCGGTACAGCACGCCGCCCAACCCGAACAGGGCGGCGGGCAGGGCGGCGCGGACCATGAGGTCGATGGCGTCGGTCAGCACGCCGGGCAGGGGCAGACCGGTCAGGTTCACCACAAGGCCAAGGCTGATCCCGATGATCAGCCCGTTCTGGAACATCGCTTTCAGGACTTTGGCCGGCAGATCGCGCGCGGCACCGCCGCGGTTGCGCACGATCTCCATCGCGGTGATGCCGAGGGCGTAGCCAAAGGGCGAATGCAGCGCGATGATCGCATAGTTGTAGCGCAGCGCCTCGGTGCCGTAGGCGCGTTCGGTGATCGGCAGTCCCAGCAGCAGCGTGTTGGAAAACAGCGCGCAGAAGCCGATGGCGACTGCATCCTCCCAGTCACGTTTGAACAGCACCCGCGCGCCGATCATGCCGACAAAAAAGCAGATTGCGGCCCCGGTATAGAATGTCGCCAGAAGGGCCGCGTCGAAGTTCTGGCCAAGGTCGAGCCCCGCGATCGCGCGGAACAGCAGGCAGGGAATCGCGAAGGTCTGGGTGAAGCGCATCAGCCCGTCGACGCCACTGTCGCTGAAAAGGCCTTTCCAGACGGCGACATATCCGAAGCCGATGACGAGGAAGACCGGCAGGATGACGTCGAGCAGATCGGTCATGGACAGGCCTTCGCATGGGTGCGGGGGCGGATGCCTCCGGCGGGAGTTTAGCAGGCCAGATGAAGGATCAGGCGGGCAGCGTCAGGGTCAGGCCGTCGTGGGCCGGGATGATCCCTGCGGGAAGTTCGTCGCGCAGCGTGGCGTAGTCGAGGTCGACGTGCATGTTGGTCAGGACCGCTTGCGTCGGCCGCGCGCGCGCGATCCAGTCCAGCGTCTGGCTCAGGTGGCTATGGCTGGGGTGCGGCGTGCGGCGCAGGGCATCCACGATCCAGATATCGAGGTCGCACAGGGCGTCCCAGGCAGGGCCGGGAATGTCCGAGACGTCTGGCAGGTAGGCCATGCCGCCGACGCGAAAGCCCAGGGCGGGGATCGTGCCGTGCGCCACTTGGAACGGGGTCAGGGTGATCTGTCCGCCAGGACCATGCACGATGACGTCGCCGCGGATCGGGCGCAGGTCGCAGATCGGCGGATAGGCAGAGCCGTCCGGAGTCTCGAACGCGTAGCCGAAGCGGTCGCGCAGGGCCTGTGCCGTCGGTGCATCGGCGAAGATGTCGAGGCGCTTGCGCATGTTGAACACGATCATGCGCAGATCGTCGAGACCGTGGACATGGTCCGCATGGGGGTGAGTGTAGACGACAGCGTCAAGCGTCCCGATGCCGGCGTCCAGCAGTTGCGCGCGCATGTCGGGCGAGGTGTCGATCAGGACGCGGGTCGTGCCATCCGGACCGTCGCGTTCGACCAGCAGGGAACAGCGACGGCGGCTGTTGCGGGGGTTGGTCGGGTCGCAGTCGCCCCAGTGACCGCCCAATCGGGGCACGCCGCCCGACGATCCGCAGCCGAGGATGGTGAAGCGATAGGTCATGCGGCCTTCCAGAACAGGCGATCGAAGTTGGCTGAGGTGGCCTTTGCAAAGCTATCGAGCGTGATGCCGAAGGTGTCTGCACCGACCTGAGCCGTGTGGGCCGTGTAGGCCGGTTCGTTGCGGCGGCCCCGGTGCGGTGGTGGCGCGAGGTAGGGGCTGTCGGTTTCCACGAGGATGCGATCCAGCGGTGCATCGGCAAAGATCGCGCGCAGGTCCGACGATTTCGGGAAGGCCGCGATGCCGGACATCGACAGATAGAAGTCGAGCGCCAGCGCCGCCTCTGCCAAGGCCCGCGAGGAGGAGAAACAGTGCATCATGCAGGTGTAGGCCCCCGCCGCATGTTCCTCGGTCAAGATTCGGGCCATGTCGGCATCGGCGTCGCGGGCGTGGATGATCAGCGGCAGCTTCGTCTGGCGGCAAGCCTCGATATGCAGACGCAGGCTGTCCTGCTGCGAGGCCTTCGTATCGGCGGTGTAGTGGTAGTCGAGGCCGGTTTCGCCGATGCCGACCATCCTGGGGTGCTGCGCCAGAGCGACGAGTTGGTCTACCGTGACGGGGGCGTGGTCGCCAACGCTCATCGGATGCACGCCGGCGGCCCAGAAGATGCCGTCGTGGGCGTCGGCGATGGCTGCGATGCGGGGGGCGTTTTGCAGTTTCGTGCAGATCGTGACCATGCGCGTGACACCGGCGGCGCGCGCGCGGGCGATCACCGCGTCGCGTTCATCGTCGAAGTCCGGGAAATCCAGGTGGCAATGGGCGTCGACGAGGGCGGGCAATGTCATGGGGGGCCTCAGGCAGTGGAAAGCGCCGTCTGTTCGATGCTCAGGACCATATCAAGGATCAGCGCCGCGGGGTCAAGGTTGACCGCCCGCCCATGCCGCGCGCGGGCCGACGCGCGCTGTTGCAGATCGGCCCAGGCGCGGGCGGCGTGATCGTGCGGTGCAAGGCGGGCAAGAAGCCGCGCCTCGCCTGCGGTGCCCTGCGACGTCGGCTCTCCCAGCAGGCCAGCGCGGGCGGCACGGGCCAGAAAGCGGTCGATCAGGTCGAGGGTCAAGGCAAAACGGGTGTCGTTGGTGCGGCCGGCACAGCTTTCGGCCAGCTTGATCGCGGCATTGCGGTCAAGGTGGGGCAGACCGGTGAACAGGCCGATGATCTGCGCATAAAGCTGAAGGCCGTCCTGCGCCAGAAGGCGCACGGCGTCACCGGCGGACCCGGCTGACAGGGTGGCAAGCGCCTCGGTAGCCTCTGTTCCAAAGCCCGCCTGGGTCAGGGCGGCGCCAAGGTCGTCAGGCGACAGCGGGGCGCAGCGCAGCACGCGGCAGCGGGACCGGATGGTCGGCAGCAACCGCGAAGGCTGGTGCGCGATCAGCAGGAATGTCGTGCGGGCGGGCGGCTCTTCCAGCAGCTTGAGGATCGAGTTGGCGACGGTCGGGTTCATCTCGTCGGCGGCGTCGATGATGACGACGCGCTGACCGCCCGACGTGCCCGACATCTGAAGGAACTGCTTGAGCTTGTTGTCGCCGTCATCATGGCCACGCAGCGCCGCCACGGTGATGTCCTGCTGCAGGGCAGAGCCTTCCTTGTTCAGGACACGGCGCAGCACGAACAGGCCCGGATGTGCGCCAGACGCAACCAGGCGGGCGTCGGGATTCTCGGCATCGACGGCCAGCGCCGTGACGGGCGGCGGATCGCCGAAGAGGCCCGCGTCCGCCGGACGGTCGGCCAGCAGAAAGGTCGCGATCTTCCACGCCAGCGTCGCCTTGCCCACGCCGCGCGGACCGGTGATCAGCCAGCCGGAGTGCATGCGGCCTGCATTCCACGTATCGAGGAAATCCGCGACGGCGCTATCCTGACCGTAGAGCACCGGCGTGTGGCGCGGATGCGGCGCGCCTGCGATCCGGTCGGATTCGGGGGCATCGGTCACAGATGCGCTCGGATTTCCGACGCGACGGCGGCGGCATCGCGGTCGCCGTCAATCACGACGCAGCGGTCGCCGTTATCACGGGCCAGCGTCAGGAAACCGTGTCGCAGGGTTTCCTGGAACCGTAGCCCCATGTCCTCGAACCGGTCCTCTCCGCTGCTGCGGGCCAGACCGCGTCGCAGTGCCTTGGCGGGGTCCATGTCGATGATGAAGGTCAAATCGGGTTCGCGTCCGATCATCAGGGTGTGCAGCTGATCGACCATGTGACGCAGATCGCCGCGCGTGGCCCCCTGATAGACGCGGGTGCTGTCGGCAAAACGGTCCGAAATCACGGTCTGCCCGGCGTCCAGCGCGGGCTGCACCGTCTTTTCCATATGATCGCGGCGCGCGGCGGTGAACAGCAGGATTTCGGTCTGCGCCGACCAGCGATCCGGGTCGCCGGTCAGCAGAAGCTGGCGGATCTCCTCGGCCCCGGCGCTGCCGCCGGGTTCGCGGGTCAGGACGACGTGCAGACCGATTCCGCGCAGGTGATCCGCCAGCAGGCGTGCTTGGGTGGATTTGCCGGACCCGTCTATGCCTTCGAAGGTGATGAACCGCGACGCTGCGGTCATGCGGGGGGCGCGGCCTCTGCCGGGGTTTCGACCTCTTCGCTGGCGGTGGCTGCGGTGATCTTGCCCATGATCACGCCTGCCGCCGTCTTCATCCGGGGCATGAACCCGCCACGCGGCACGTCGCGGTCGGCGACCAGAGGGATGCGCTTTTCCGGCATCCCCTCAAGGTGGATGACCAGTTCGCCGATCTGTTCGCCAGCGACGATGGGGGCCTTGACCGGGCTGTCATAGACGACGTCGGCGGGCAGTTCGTCCTGTTGCAGCACGGGGATCAGCAGCGAAAGGTCCTCGGCCACGGTCAGACCGACCTGCGTGGCGTCACCCATCCAGACATCCGCGTCGGCGATGACCGTGCCCTTCTTCGCCACGTCCTTCTGGGCGAATTGCCGGAAGGCCCAGTTCACGACCTTCTCGGATTCCTCGCGCCGCTCGGCCGTGCTTTCCATGCCGGACAGCACGAAGATGATCCGTCGCCCGTCCTGCTTGGCCGATCCGACAAGACCATATCCGGACTCGATCGTGTGGCCGGTCTTGAGTCCGTCGGCACCGATGCCGAGGCCCAGGATCGGATTGCGGTTCTGAGAGTTCGACGGGACACGTCCGTCGAACAGGAATTCCTGCTCGGCGAAGATCGGGTAGAAGGTCGGAAAATCGGTGATCAGATGGTCCGCCAGCGTGCCGAGGTCGCGCATCGACATCACATGGCCGGGGGCGGGCCAGCCGTTGGCGTTCAGGAAGGTTGAATTGGTCATGCCCATCTGACGGGCGCGGTCGGTCATCATGCGGGAAAAGCCGGCCTCGGTCCCGTCCGGCGACAGCGCCTCTGCCAGCACGACGGACGCATCGTTGCCCGACAGCACGATAACGCCGCGCAAAAGATCCTCGACCGTCACGCGGTCGGTGGTGTCAAGGAACATGCTCGATCCGTCGTAGCTGGCCGCGTGTTCCGACACGGGCAGTTCCTCATCGATGCGCAGGCGTCCGTCGGCCACCGCCTCGAATGCCATGTAGATCGTCATCAGTTTCGACATGGAGGCCGGCGGCAGCGGCTGATCGGCGTTCTTTTCAAGCAAGACCGTTCCCGTTGTCGCATCGAGAACATAGGCAGCGCGGGCCTTGGTGTTGAATGCCTGCGCAGAGGCGGCACCGGCGCTGATGCACAGCAGCAGCAGGATCAGGGGGCGGGTTAGGGAAAACATCGCAGAACGCTCCGGGCAGGGGTCAGTTGGTAACGGCGTAGGCATCCGGGAAGCCGAGGCCCTTGATCGCGCTCAGGACCGCGGCGCGGTCGCCTTCGGTGGGGGCGGGGCCGACGACAACGCGCCAGAAGGACTTGCCCTGGCTTTCCTGCGCCAGGACATCTGCGGACAGTCCATTGCCACGCAGCCGCTCGGCGGTGGTTTCCGCATTCGCCTCGATGCTGAAGATGCCGATCTGGATGAACGGCTTCTCGAGTGCCGATGCCTCGGCTGCCGGTGGGTTCACCGGGGCCGCAACGGCCGCGCTATCGACGGGAGCCCCGGCTGCGGGCAATGGATCGGTCGTCACGGCGGGGGCGGCGTCCAGCGGCGTTGCTTCGATGACCTCGGGCGCGTCGAAATCCGTGATCGCCGTTTCGGTCGGCGCGGGGGCTTCCTCACGGCGCAGGGCGATGACGCTCAGGGTGGTCGGCGACCCTGCCAGAACGCCCAGGGCTTCGGCCGCATCGGAGGAGACCTGCAGCGCAGGGCCGGGATTTTCCAGCTCGCGCCGGAACAGCGCGCCGATGACGAATTTGCCGTTGCTGGAATTGCGAATGATAACCCTCTCCGGGTCGGTCACGCTGGGATGCGCGACCCAGACACCGCCCAGCGACGGGCGCCCGTCCCAAAGGCCGGTTTCGTTGAGCGAGAAGACTTCGGGGGCCTCGATATCGCGTTCGACAAGCGACATGCCATCGGTCGCCACCGCATCGGCGGCCCCGGTGCCCCCCATGCCGCCGCCCATGCTGTCACAGGCCGACAGGGTCAGAGCCGCTAGTACCACCACGAGGCACGTCGACCGCCGCATGGAAATGCTGTGCGCCGTGATCCGCAGAATGTCCGCCATTGCTCGCCCCTTGTCGTTTCGGGGTGCTGTCCGACCGTTTCATACGGCCTTGAACGACAGGCACCCGGCCGCGCGGCCCGACCGGGGTCGTCCGCTATTGGCGGAACACTAGCGTCAAGGTGGCGGTTTTGAAAGGCCGCCGGGTGCGGGCTGCGAGGATTTCCCCAAAGCGTGAAGTCACTTTACCTCGCCGTTGCAGCGCAGTATGACGCCCCCGTCGCGGAGGCTTGGCAGAGTGGTCGAATGCACCGGTCTTGAAAACCGGCGAGGGTGTGAGCCCTCCCAGGGTTCGAATCCCTGAGCCTCCGCCAGACCCCTATGTTATTGCTGTGTTTTTTGGTGGTGGCGGGGCTTATCCCACCAATAGTCCCACCAATAAATTT
>NZ_JBMERN010000072.1:0-19349 GCF_049310965.1 Loktanella sp. DJP18
ACAGGACTGCGCATGTGCCGACCTTGACGGTCTACGCCACAGGCAACCAGATCGCGACCTACCAGAGCCTCTCTTCCAAGGGGAATGCGAATGGCGTGCAGGTCGACATCAAGGGTGCCCAGACCCTGGGATCAGAGACCGACGTCTTTCGCATCGTTATCCGGCAGGTGAACAGCGGTCAGACCGACTTTGCCAACGGGCAATCCGTCGATATCTACACCTACCCCGACACGACCGTTCCGCCGGTGCCGGTGTATTCCAACCTCAATCCGCAGCACGACCAGTTTCAGGGACGCGCCTCCTCCGAGGATCATCAGATCTTCACCCAGCCGGCCAAGATCATCTTCGACGTGAACGGCTTTCCCATGCTGCCTGATTTCCGATATGGCCCTGGTATCAATCCGCCGCGCGCCGGCCAGCTTGACTTCGACGCTTTCGCCGACACGCCGCCGACGGTGCCTTGTTTCGTCGCGGGCACGCTGATCGACACACCGACCGGGCCACGCCCCATCGAGGTATTGCACCCGGGCGACATGATCCAGACCGACACCGACGGTGCCTTGCCTCTGCACTGGATCGGGGCGCGGACCGTCGCGGGTGACGGCGATTTCGCGCCAGTCCTGATCCGTGCCGGCGCACTCGGCAACCTGCGCGACCTGCACGTGTCGCCGCAACACCGGATGCTGATCGACGATTGGCGCGCGCCGCTGTGGTTCGGCCAGTCACAGGTCTTGGTCGCGGCGCAGCATCTGATCAACGGCGAAACCATCCTGCGCGCGCCAAGGCGTCGCGTGACCTACTATCACATGCTGTTCGACCGCCATGCGATCGTGCTGGCAGAGGGCATACCCGCAGAAAGCCTGCATCTGGGCCAGACCGCACTCGCCTCCCTCTCCCGCGCCGCGCGAGAAGAAGTCCTTGCTCTGTTCCCGGAACTGCCCTGTCAGGCCACCGCACGCCTATGCCTGCGCGGCTGGGAAGGCCGGCTGATCGCCTAGACCGCGTCGAGCATCAGTGGCGCGCGATTGCCCGCCAGAAACCGCCGCAGGACCTGTGGATAAAGCTGATGTTCCAGCGGCAAGAGCCGGTCCGCCAGCATCTGCGCGGTGTCGCCGGGTCGCACGGCCATGCGCGCCTGACCCAGGATCGGCCCGTCATCGAGGTCCGCGGTCACTTCGTGAACCGTGCACCCATGTTCCACCTCACCCGCATCCAGCGCCCTCTGGTGCGTATGCAACCCCCGGTACTTCGGCAAAAGCGAGGGGTGTATGTTCACCATTCGCCCGGCCCACCGTGCCGTGAAAGCCGGTGTCAGGATGCGCATGAAGCCTGCGAGGGCCACGACCTCGATCCGCGCCTCTTCCAGAATTGCGTGAAGTGCAGCCTCGAACTCTTCACGATTCCCGGGAAAATCGCGGTGGTCGACGACCGCCGTCGGAATTTTCAGCGCATTCGCCTTCAGAAGCCCACCCGCCCCCGGATCGTTCGAGATCACGAGCCGCGCCCGCCCCGGATGATCGCCGGTCATGTCGCGTGCCAGCGCCACCATGTTCGATCCGCCGCCGGAAATCAGGATGCCGACGCGGGTCGTCACTTCAGGTCGCCGGAATACCGCACGCCGGCACCCTCCGCGACATGGCCCAAGCGGTGCACGATCTCTCCGCGGTCGTCCAGCAGTGCCGTCAGCGCCTCTGCCCTGTCGGCCGCCACGATCAGCACCATCCCTATCCCGGCGTTGAAGGTCTTGAGCATCTCCTGCGTCTCGATCCCGCCGACCTGTGCCATCCAGCCGAACACCGGCGGCAGGGGCCATGACGCAAGATCGATCTCGCAGCCCAGATCGACGGGCAGCACCCGAGGCAGGTTCTCGGTCAGGCCACCACCGGTGATATGCGCAAGCGCATGCACGCCGCCCGCCCGCACAGCCGCCAGCGCAGGTTTCACGTAAAGCCGTGTCGGCATCAGCAGCGCCGCTCCCAAAGGGCCGTTGGCAAAGGGTGCCTCGTCGTCCCACGTCAGGCCAGAGGCCTCCACGATCCGGCGCACCAGCGAATAGCCATTCGAATGGACACCATCGCTGGCCAGACCCAACAGCACATCGCCCGCTACGACACCGGAAGGCAGATCACTGCCCCGCTCCATCGCGCCGACGGCAAAGCCCGCAAGGTCGAAGTCGCCGCCGTGATACATCCCCGGCATCTCGGCCGTCTCGCCACCGATCAGTGCGCAACCAGAGGCCTCGCAGCCCGCGGCGATGCCTTCAATGATGCGTGTCGCCGCATCTAACTCCAGCTTGCCGGTTGCGAAATAGTCAAGAAAAAACAACGGCTCCGCGCCTTGGCACACCAGATCGTTCACGCACATCGCGACCAGATCGATGCCGATGGTGTCCACGTTCCCGGTGTCGATCGCGATCCGCAACTTCGTCCCAACCCCATCGGTCGCGGCGACGAGGATCGGATCGACATAGCCCGCCCCCTTCAGATCGAATAGCGCACCGAACCCCCCCAGACCCGCCATCGTACCCGGGCGGGAGGTGCGCTTGGCCGCAGGCTTGATCCGTTCCACCAGCGCGTTGCCAGCGTCGATATCGACGCCCGCGGCGGCGTAGGTCAGTCCATTCTTCGTCATGTCGCGATCCCCAAATCAGCCCGAAACCCGGCCCTCGCGCGATACCCCAAGCCCGCTCTTGGTGCAACGGCGCAACAGGGCCACCGCCTGCGCGAAATTCCGCTTATTGTGATGAAACAAATCGCGGGTTCCGTGGTTAGGCTCTCATGATGATACACCGCATATTTCCCGTTCTGGCCCTCCTTGCATCCCCTGCCATGGCAGAAGTTGTCCCCATGGATCATGCGGGCATGCCCGACGATCACTGGATCGATGCCCCGCAGGATGTTGCCTTTGGGTCCGGCCCCACGCCCCACGACGACATCGTCGCGATGGCCGATCTGGACGGCAATCCGGATGTGGTTACGGATGAGGAACGCAGGATGATTGCGCTGCTGACTCAGGTTCTTGGTGCGACCCCGATCACCTACTGACTTGACCCTGCCCCCCGGTCCGCTATTCCTGCTGTCGGCGGGCCTGTAGCTCAACGGTTAGAGCAGAGCGCTCATAACGCTTTGGTTGCGGGTTCAAATCCTGCCGGGCCTACCAACCGCCTTCCTCAAATCGCCGCTCTATGGCACCCCCGCACTTCCACCATCTTCTGGTCGAAATACCCTGGTGCCGGGGGCTGGCCCCTCCCGGTCGCAAAATCAAAAATCAAGGAGATGTGGTGCACCCGACAGGATTCGAACCTGTGGCCTCTGCCTTCGGAGGGCAGCGCTCTATCCAGCTGAGCTACGGGTGCCTGTGTCCGCGTCTATAACGGCGCCGTTTCCGCGCCGCAACGCCAAAAGCCGTCAGGCAAACAGATCATGGCACAACTCCAGCGCATCGACCAGCGCGTCGACCTCCTCGCGCGTGTTGTAGCAGGCAAAGGACGCGCGGCAGGTCGCCGTGACACCCATATGCTCCATCAGCGGCATTGCGCAGTGGCTGCCCGCGCGCACCGCCACGCCCTTCTTGTCCAGGACGGTCGAGATGTCGTGCGCATGGGCCGGCCCGTCCAGCGTGAAACTGAAGATCGCGCCTTTGCCCGGCGCATTGCCCTGCACCTGCAACCAGTTCAGTCCGTGAAGGCGATCCTGCGCGTAATTGCGCAAGCTAGCCTCATGCGCGGCGATGTTCCCCATGCCCACATCCATCATCCAGTCCAGCGCCACACCGAGCCCGACGGTCTGCACGATCCCCGGCGTACCCGCCTCGAACTTCATCGGCGGGTCGTTGTAGGTCACAGCGTCGCGGGTCACCTCGCGGATCATGTCGCCCCCGCCCAGAAAAGGCCGCATCTCCCTCATCCGGTCGGGATGCACGAAGATCGCCCCGGAACCGCTTGGTCCGTATAGCTTGTGCCCGGTGATCGCGTAGAAGTCGCAGCCTATGTCCTGCACGTCGACCGGCATGTGCACGGCCCCCTGCGAGCCGTCCACAAGCACCGGCACGCCCTTGGCGTGGGCTGCGGCGCAGATCGCCTTCACATCCACGACGGTCCCCAGCACGTTCGACATCTGGGTGATCGCCACCAGTCTTGTCTTTGGCCCGATCGCATCGATCACGGCCTGCGGGTCAAGCGATCCGTCGGCGGCGCAATCGACCCACTTCAGCACCACGCCCTGCCGTTCACGCAGGAAATGCCAAGGCACGATATTCGCGTGATGCTCCATGATCGACAGCACGATCTCGTCACCGGCCTGCAATCGGGGCGCGGCCCAGCCGTAGCTGACCATGTTGATGCCTTCGGTCGTGCCGGAATTCAGGACGATGTCGTCCTCGGACGCGGCATTCAGGAAACGCGCAACCTTGCTGCGCACGCCCTCGTAGTGGTCGGTCGCCACATTCGAAAGATAATGCAGGCCTCTGTGAACATTGGCATATTCGTTTTCATACATCTGAGTGATCGCGTCGATCACAACGCGCGGCTTTTGCGCGGACGCCCCGTTGTCGAGGTAGACCAGCGGCTTGCCGTTTACCTCGCGTGCCAGGATCGGAAATTGTGCGCGGATCGCGGTCACGTCGAACATCTAGAGGGTGCCTCCCTGCAGGGTCACGCCGATGAGGCCCAGCAGCAGCGCCAGACCGAATGATATGCCGACGATGCCGATGGCGACCGTCGCAAGCGCCTTGGGCAGGCTGTCGAACCCGTGCAACACGTTAACGAGGTGCAGCAATGCAAACACCAGCCAGACCAGCCCTGCCAGCGTGATCAGCCCCGCGACCGGCGGCAGGATCAACATCGCGACCGTCTGGACCACCTGAATGACCAGCGCCATCGCCTGCCACCAGACGACCAGCAGCAACGCGGCCCCGAACCGTCCCCGACCGCCCAGCATCCGGCCAGTCAGTTGCAAGGCAAAGACCAGCATCAACAAGGACAGACCAAGGATGATGCACAGCGTGAAGGGCGACGCCCGCAGCATCTCGGTCTGTGCCGGGGACAGGTACAGGCCCAGTTCCAGCAGCAGCACAGACAGCACCGTCACCAAAGCGACCATGCTATAAAGCGTGCCGCGGCTGAACCCCAGCCCGATCAGCCAGCGCGACACACCGGCAGGATCGCGAAGGGATTGCCCGATCAGGGTGCCCGGCCTCATGCCTCTGCCTCGCGCAGCGATTGCATCCATATCCAGCCAAAGCCCACGACCCAGGCCCCGCCGACCAGATGGGTGCCGGCCACAGGGCCCAGGAACCCCGCCATCAGGCCATAGAACAACAGCAGCGGGACCGAGGCGAGCAGCGACCAGAATAGCGCCAGACGCGCCGCATAAAAGCTGCCGCGGCCCCCGAAGAGCTTTGCGATCAGATGGCTGAGGGCGGCCAGACCATTGAGCGCCAGTGGCCAGACCGTGATCCAGGCAAAAAGCTCGTAAGTCATCATCTGCCCCAGATCACGCGGCACGGCGCCGGGTGCCAGGTCGAAACCTGCCGCTGCCCGCGCCAGACGTGGCCACTGCGCAACAAATACCAGCAGGCAGGACACGATAAGGTAGGCCAGCGCCCGATCCTCTCGCTTGCCCTGCGCCAGCAGGTCGCGCATCACGGCGCGCGGTCCGCGCCAGGTGCGAAGGATGTCGGCCGTGACCGCCATCAGTGCTGGTGGCGGTCCAGCCAGCCCGCAAGCCTGTCGCGCAGGTCACTGGCCAGGCTTTCGTCCGCGATTTCCTGCAAGGCTTCCGCCAGAAAGGAAAGCGTCAGCAAGGTCGTCGCCGTTTTTTCCGATACGCCGCGGGACCGCAGATAGAACAGCGCATCCTCGTCGATCGCACCAGAGGTGCTGCCATGAGAGCAGGCCACGTCGTCGGCGTAGATTTCCAACTCCGGCTTGGCCAGGAACTGGCTGTCGCCGTCCAGCAGCAGGGACTGGCTGATCTGGTAGCCATCGGTCTTCTGTGCGCCGTGCTTCACCAAGATCTTTCCTTGAAAGACGCCGACCGCCCCGTTGCGCAGGACCTTCTTGAAGACCTGACGGCTTTCGCAGCCCACGGCGTCATGCGTGATGAAGACCGTGTCATCGTGATGGAACGCATCGCCGTCGCCGACACAGGCGCCGCTGACATGGGCCGTGGCATCATCGCCCACGATCTCCATGATACAGTCGTTGCGGGTCAGCGCGCCGTTCACGGACAGGGTGAAGGATTTGAACACAGCCTCTGCCCCGATGCGCGCAAAAGTATGCGTGTTCATCCGGCGACCGTGATCGCGGCCCTGCGCGCGGACGTGGTGGAACGCGGCCCCCTTTGCCACGTCGACTTCCATGTTTGACGCAAAGCGCGCCGCCCCGGCCCCGCTTTCCAGCAGCGTGACAGAGGCCCCGGCGTCCAGTTTCACCACATGATGCAACGCCACGTCGGCATCCGTCACCCTGCGGTCATAACTCAGATGGATCGCCCGTTCGGCCTGACCGGTCACATGGATCAGCAGCCCGTCCGTTGCCGTGGCCGTCGTCAGCGCCGCAAGCGGGCGTTCCACCGGTTGCTGGCCGCGCTCTTCCAGCATGCCCAGCAGATCGGCGGCCCAGGTCAGGTCCCGTGCCTCTGCCAGACGGGTGATCGTCACGCCCGCGGCGGTCAGATCGTCAGAGGCTTCGGCGTCGAATACGCCGTCCACGAAGACCACGCGCAGCGCGTCGGTCGCGGAAAACTCCGGGTCGTCCTCAACCGCCAGCACGTCGGCGGGAATTGCGGCACCGTCGGTCAGCGTGGCAGGGTCGGTAAAGCGCCAGTATTCATCGCGTCGGGCTGGCAGACCCATCACGGCCACACGCGCCAATGCCGCCTTGCGCGCCCGGGTCAGCCATGCCGGCCCTTCGGGCAGCGTAACGGCGGTCAGGCGAGCGTCCGTCGCATCCTGTTTGCGTTGCGCAAGCGCCATCACGCCTCCTCCGCCAACAGGTCCGCATAGCCGTTGTTCTCGACCTCCAGCGCCAGCTCCGGGCCGCCGCTCTTGATGATGCGCCCATTGGCCATGATATGCACCACATCCGGCTTGATATGATCCAGAAGCCGTTGATAATGCGTGATGACAAGGAATGACCGGTCGTCGGACCGCAGCGCGTTCACGCCGTCGGCCACCAGCTTCATCGCGTCCACGTCAAGGCCGGAGTCGGTCTCGTCCAGAATGCACATCTTCGGCTCCAGCATCGCCATCTGGAGGATCTCGTTGCGCTTCTTCTCGCCGCCGGAAAAGCCCACGTTGACGGGCCGCTTCAGCATGTCGGCGTCGATCTGCAGGTCCTTCGCCTTGGCACGCACCTCCTTCAGGAAATCGCCGGCACTGATCTCTTCCTGCCCGCGCGCCTTACGCTGCGCGTTCACGGCCGTCCGCAGGAACGTCATGTTGCCGACCCCTGGAATTTCGACCGGATACTGGAACGCCAGGAACAGGCCCGCGGCCGCGCGCTCTTCAGGCTCCATCGCCAGCAGGTCCACACCGTCCAGCGTCGCGGTGCCGCCCGTGACCTCGTAACCGGCCTTGCCAGACAGCACGTAGGACAGCGTCGACTTGCCGGACCCGTTCGGTCCCATGATCGCATGGACCTGACCCGCAGGCACATTCAGGTCCACACCCAAAAGGATCGACTTGTCCTCGTCCGTAAGATCGACCTTCAGGCCCTTGATTTCCAGCATCATTTCTTCCTTCTAACCTCTGAACACCATGGCCGCCCCGCATGCCATCAGCGCGAAACCACCCAGCGTCATCCAACTCACGCCTTCCTTCAACCAGAAGACCGAGAAAACCGTGAAGACCACCAGCGTGATGACCTCCTGTATCGTCTTCAACTGTGCCGCCGAATAGACCGTATGCCCGATCCTGTTCGCCGGCACAGCCAGCCAGTATTCGAAGAACGCGATCCCCCAACTGATCAGGACCACGACGCATAAGGCCTGCGCCGGGAACTTAAGATGCCCGTACCACGCGAAGGTCATGAAGACATTCGACGCGACCAGCATCAGAACCGGCGCAACATAGGGTGTCACCCCACCGAGCCTTCCAGCGAGATCGCGACAAGCGCCTGTGCTTCCATCGCGAATTCCATCGGCAGCGCCTGCAGCACTTCCTTGCAGAACCCGTTCACGACCAGCGCCACGGCCTCCTCTTCGTCCATCCCGCGCGAACGGCAGTAGAACAATTGATCGTCGTCCACCTTGGACGTCGTCGCCTCGTGTTCGACGCGGCTGCTGTTATTCTTCACCTCGATGTAGGGCACCGTATGCGCCCCGCAGTCAGACCCGATCAGCAGGCTGTCGCACTGGGTGTAGTTGCGCGATTCCCTGGCCTTGGGGTGCATCGACACAAGGCCGCGATACGTGTTCTGCGCCTTTCCGGCGGAAATCCCCTTGGACACGATCCGCGACTTCGTGCGCTTGCCCAGATGGATCATCTTGGTGCCGGTATCGGCCTGCTGCATGTTGTTCGCGATCGCGATGGAGTAGAATTCGCCCTGTGAATCGTTCCCACGCAGGATGCAGCTCGGATACTTCCACGTCACCGCAGACCCGGTTTCCACCTGCGTCCACATCACCTTGGCCCGATCACCCCGGCAATCGGCGCGCTTGGTGACGAAGTTGTAGATGCCGCCCTTGCCCTCCGCATCGCCCGGATACCAGTTCTGGACCGTGGAGTATTTCACCTCGGCGTCTTCCTCGACGATGATCTCGACCACCGCCGCATGAAGCTGTGCCACGTCCCGCTTGGGCGCCGTGCACCCTTCGAGGTAGGAGACATAGGACCCCTTGTCCGCGATGATCAGCGTTCGCTCGAACTGGCCGGTGTTCTCCGCGTTGATCCGGAAATAGGTCGACAGCTCCATCGGGCAGCGCACGCCGGGCGGGATGTAGACAAAGGACCCGTCCGAAAACACGGCCGAATTCAGTGTCGCATAGAAGTTGTCGGTCGGCGGTACCACCGTGCCCAGATACTTCTTCACCAGTTCCGGATACTCGCGGATCGCCTCCGAGATCGAGCAGAAGATGACCCCGGCCTTCGCCAGTTCCTTCTGGAACGTCGTTCCGACGGACACGGAATCGAACACCGCATCGACCGCGACCTTGCGCCCCTCGGCCGGGGCGGCCTCGGCACCTTCGACACCGGCCAGAATCGCTTGCTCCTTCAACGGGATGCCCAGCTTCTTGTAGGTCTCCAGCAGCTTGGGATCGACCTCGTCCAGCGACTTCGGCTTCACCTCCATGCTTTTCGGACGGGCGTAGTAGTACAGGTCCTGAAAATCGATGTCCGCCAGTTTCAGCATCGCCCAGTTCGGCACGCTCATGCCTTCCCAGCGCGAAAACGCCGACAGACGCCATTCGGTCATCCAGGCAGGCTCCTCGTTCTTCGAGGAGATCAGCCGCACGATATCGGGATTCAGGCCCTTGGGGGCATAATCCATCTCGATCTCGTCGTCGTTCCAGCCATATTTGTAGGCCCCCGACAGCTGCGCTACAGCATCCACGGTCTCCTGATCGACGCCTTCCTTGACGTCCACATCCAATACAGCCATGTCACTCACCTTTCCTGCAGCTTACGCCGCCATCAACCTCTTGGCTCTGGCACACCACGCATCCGCAAAGGCCAGCACCTCGTCTTCCGTCGTATCGATCCCCAGCGACACGCGCAGCGCGCAGGCGGCCAGGTCGTCGCCAAATCCCAGCGCACGCAGCACCGGACTGCTGCGCACCTTCCCGCTTGAACAGGCAGAGCCCGCGCTGACCGCGAAGCCCGCCAGGTCCATCGCCATCACCTGCGTCTCGCCCCGCCACCCGGGGCAGATGATGCAGGCAGTGTTGGGCAACCGGTTCAGGTCATTCCCGACAGAAATAGTCTGCGGAACAGCCGCCGCAACCGCCTTCTCTAGAATATTTCTAAGTTCCGCAACCCGGCCCCACCGTCCGGCAGCCAGATCGGCCTGCGCGGCAGCGGCCGCCGCCGCCATGCCTGCGATCGCCACGATGTTCTCGGTTCCCGACCGGCGGCCCATTTCCTGTCCGCCGCCGCGCAGCTGCGCCGCGACATCGAACCCTCGCGGCACGACCAGCGCGCCGATGCCTTTCGGACCGCCGAACTTGTGCGCCGACAGGAACACCTGTTCAACACCAGCCCACGCGTAGGAAAAGGCAACCCGGCCAAAGCCCTGCGTGATGTCGCTCGCGGCAAGACCCTCTGGCAGCGCCTGCACGATCCCGGTCTCGGAATTCGCAAGCTGCACGACGGATCGTGCCGGTTCGTCTACCGTGACCCGTCCTTCCACCACCGGCAGATCGCACTCGACCCAGGCCCGCACCGCCTCGTGTTCCAGATCGGACCCGCGCAACCCGCGCCCGGCCAGTGCCAGCGCCGCCGCCTCGGTGGCCCCCGACACGAATACGACATCCGCGCCTGACGCACCGACTGCCTCTGCCACGGTGGCGCGCGACCGTTCCAGCAGCGCCTTCGCGGCCCGCCCCTCGCCATGCACGGAACTGGGATTCCCCACCACCTCCATCGCCGCGATCATCGCGGCCCGCGCCTCGGCCCGCAAAAGCGTGGTCGCATTATGATCCAGGTAAATCCGGTTCATGAATTCATCTGGCCAGACAAACTCCGGGGGAGGCCCTTCAGGGCCGGGGGCTGGCCCCCTTGCGACAGATCACTCATCGACCACCTCGAACAGGGCCGGGACAGCGGGGCAAGGGGCCATCGCATTGCTCACGACGTCGCTCAGCCGCGTCTGGTGCAAAAAGACGTAGACATGTGCACTCAACCCTTCCCACAGCCGGTTGGTCAACGATTGCGCGCGGCTCCCCGACGCCCCGCCGGATGCGCCGGCACCCTTGTGCATGGCGCTCACCGTCTCATCCACGGCCCCCAGGATGTCGGCCACGCGGATTTCGGACGCGGGCCGGGCCAGCCGATAGCCGCCGCCTGGGCCGCGCACCGAATCCACCAGACCTTCACGCCGCAGTTTCACGAACAACTGCTCCAGGTAGGGCAGGCTCACGTCCTGCCGCCGCGCGATCTCGGTCAGGCTCACAAGTGTCCCTTGGGGTTGCAAGGCCAGATCGGCCAGAGCCACCATCGCATAACGTCCCTTGGTGCTCAGTTTCATCGCAGCCATCCTCCATTCCGCTAAAACATTGACGAAAGCCCACGGTCTGATTAGGTCACGCCCAATCCCGTGCGGCTTGCCGTTGCGGATTTAGAATCTTTCTAAGGTAGCCGAGCGTTTTCGTCAAGATTACCCCGCACCTTGCAGCAGATGGAACGCGCATGCCCGAAGTCATCTTTCCCGGTCCCGAAGGCCGCCTCGAAGGCCGCTATCACCCGCAAAAGGACCGTGACGCGCCCATCGCCATCGTGCTGCACCCGCATCCGCAGTTCGGCGGCACGATGAACAACCGGGTCGTCTACAACCTGCATTATGCGTTCTACAACATGGGCTTCACCGTGCTGCGGTTCAATTTTCGCGGTGTCGGCCGCAGCCAGGGCGAATACGATCAAGGCATCGGGGAGCTATCGGACGCGGCCTCGGCCCTCGACTACCTCCAGTCGATGAACAACAACGCGAAGCACTGCTGGGTCGCCGGTTTTTCGTTCGGGGCCTGGATCGGCATGCAACTTCTGATGCGCCGGCCAGAGATCACGGGCTTCATTTCGGTCAGCCCGCCCGCCAACATGTACGACTTCAGCTTCCTCGCCCCCTGCCCAGCATCGGGCCTTGTGATCAACGGCGCCGCCGACCGCGTCGCCCCGCCCGCCGATACGGTCAACCTCGTGAACAAGCTGCATGACCAGAAGGGCATCACCATCACGCATGAGGAGGTTCCGGGGGCCGGCCACTTCTTCGAGGACCCGCACATGGACCCGATGATCGGTTCCGTGAAATCCTACGTCCGTCGCCGCCTGACCGAGAACACGAGGTAAGGTTGTGTCCTATACCGAAGACGTGGCTCTGGAACTGTCCGCACTGGCCTTGGCCGACGCGGCCCGCACGGGCGACGAAAAGATCGTCGATCAGATCGGCGACCTGCTCGGGGCTTCGTCGCAGACCCTGCAGGAAAGCTACCTGATGTATGTCCGTGTCCGCCGTGCCGAGGCGCGGGCGCGCCAGATTCTTGCCGCCCGCGCGGCCCAGAATGGTGATGAACAGCCCGCGCGATCCGGTTAAGGGTCCGTGAAATATGACATAATATGTTTCGCATGCGAAACATTCGCTTTTTGAAATGTATTTCATGACGACCGAACCGACCCGCCTCGCCCGTCAGCTTGCCTTTCTGTCAGAGGCGGATCGACTGAAATCCGTGGTCCGCGCCAATGCGCTGATGGACGGGTCCCGGCGCGAGAATGCGGCCGAACATTCCTGGCATCTGGCGCTTTGGGCGCTGGTCTTTGCGGCCCCCCCTGCCGCCATTCACATGGCCCTGCTGCACGACATCGTCGAGATCGACGCCGGCGATCATCCGATCCATCTGCCGCAGGACTACGCCGCGATTGCGGTCAAGGAACGGGCCGCCGCTGACCGGCTTTACGCGCTGCTGCCCGACGACCAGAACCTCCGGTTCCGCGCGATCTGGGAGGCGTTCGAGGCCGGCACCTCCGACGCCGCGCGTGCGGCCCGGATGCTCGACACGGCGCAACCCCTGATGCAGGAACTCGGCAACGCCGCCCAGACCGAGGTTGACCGCGACATCATCCGCAGCCTTCTTGCGACGGGCCGTCCCGCGATCCTCGCCGACGACTGGCGCGATCTCTATACCTATGCGCTTGGCCTGCTCGATCACAGCGGCTTCCGCCTCGACGCCGACACCTCGGCGCGGCTGCGCTTTCTGGCCGAGGCTGACCGGCTGAAGACCAAACTGCGCGCAACGACGCTCTTCGACGGCTCGCGCCGTGAAAACAGCGCCGAGCACAGCTGGCATCTCGCCCTTTTTGCCCTGACGCTTTCGGAACACGCGGTCCGCCCGGTCGACATCCACCGCGTCGTCGCAATGTTGCTGATCCACGACCTTGTAGAGATCGACGCGGGTGACCAACCGATCCACACTGCGGCAGCCGATGCCGGTGTGAAGGACGCCGCGGAACGTGCTGCAGCGATACGTCTTTTCGGCCTGTTGCCCGAACCGCAAGGCGACACCCTGCACGCCCTGTGGCAAGAGTTCGAGGCGGCTGTGAGCGATGACGCGATCTTCGCCAAGGCACTGGACCGCGTGCAGCCGGTGATGGCGAACCTTGCGACCGGCGGCGGCACCTGGCCCACCTACAATGTGACCCCCGATCAGTTGCAGACCCGCGTGGGTGCCAAGGTCGAACGGGGTGCCCCGGCCGTCTGGGCTGCCTTGAAGCCGCAGATCGACCTCTGGTTCCACGACCGGCAGGGCAACTGACACAAACCGGTGAGGTGACAGGCGGAGGCTCTGGTCGCGACACGCCCCGGCTGGCATAAGGCCGCTGCGGATAGCCGAAAGACCCTGGATGCGCCCCTTCTCGACCCTCGGCTCTCGCTATCCGTTCGGCGTGGCCCTGAGCCTTCTGCTGCTGGCTGCCGGCTGGTTCATCGTGCCGCTGCTGTTGCGCGGACCGGTCGACGCGACGGGCGGCACCGGCACGCTCGACCTGACCGACCTGCGCCCCTTCATCGTCACCGAAGGATTGCTGAGCCTCGGTCTTCTGCTGATCGTCGCCCTGCTGGGCTGGACTCGCGCGACCGGCCTGCGCGGACCTGTCGATCCTGCCGGCATGCGCCTTGCCGGATGGATCGTCACCCCGGCTTGTCTCATCATCGCGGTCTCATGGACGGGATTCGTCATGGTCGCAGACGGTCGCCCCTTCGCGACCTCGCTGCAGTCCATCGCCATCCTGTCCATCCTCATCGGCCTGTTCGAGGAGTTGCTGTTTCGCGGCGTTCTGTTGCATGGGCTGCGCAGCCGCGTGACGGCGGGCTGGGCGATCATCGGCTCCGGCGTGCTGTTCGGCCTGTTCCACGCCGTCAATGCGATCGTTGGGCAGAACCTTGCGCTGACGGCGATCCAGATGGTCGGGGCAACCGGTCTTGGCCTGTTCTTCGCGGCGATCACCGTTCAGGCCCGCAGCCTCTGGCCCGCGATAGCACTTCATGCGTTGTGGGACGCCTTTGCGCTGTCCGCCCCGGTTGCCTATCAACTGCTGCCGCAGGTCGACGCGGGTGCAGTGCCGCAACCCGGACCGCAGGCGATGATCCTGCCTGCATTTCTGGCGCTGGCCGCCTGGATCATCCACCAACGGTGGCGCCGCCGCATGGCGCGCGACATACCGCCATATCCATGATAATAGAGGCTGGACAGACCTGCCCAACGGGCATAGGGCGCGTGCTTGACCTATTCCGGACCCAGACCTCATGATCGATACACTCGCCCGCGCCCTTGCTGACAAGGGCTATGACGCCCTCACACCCGTGCAGGAGGCGGTGACGAACCCTGACCTTGACGGTCAGGACCTGTTGGTCAGCGCCCAGACCGGGTCCGGCAAGACGGTCGGTTTCGGCCTGGCAATCGGCCCGACCATTCTCGCGGAGGATGGCACTTTTGGCCCTGCAGACAAGCCCTTGGCGCTGATTGTTGCACCAACACGCGAACTTGCCTTGCAGGTCAAGCGAGAGCTGACGTGGCTTTATGCCGGCACCGGTGCGGTCCTGGCGTCCTGCGTTGGCGGGATGGATGTGCGTGACGAACGGCGCAACCTGGACCGTGGCGCGCACATCGTCGTGGCGACACCCGGTCGTCTGGTCGATCACGTCAACCGCAGCAATATCGACCTCTCCGCGATCCGCGCCATCGTGCTGGACGAGGCGGACGAAATGCTGGACCTCGGCTTCAAGGACGATCTGGAGTTCATTCTGGGCGAGGCCCCCGCCGACCGCCGCACGCTGATGTTCAGCGCCACCGTGCCGCCGATGATCGTGAAGCTGGCGAAATCCTACCAGCGCGACGCCGTCCGCGTGGCGACGACCACCAAGGAAGGCCAGCACGCCGACATCGAATACCGCGCCCTGTCCGTGGCCCAGCATGACGCCGACAACGCGATCATCAACGTCCTGCGCTTTTACGATGCGCCCAACGCCATTGTGTTCGCGAACACTCGCGCGATGGTCACGCGGCTGACGACGCGGCTTGGCAACCGTGGATTTTCCGTTGTCGCCCTGTCCGGAGAGTTGAGCCAGCAGGAACGCACCCATGCGCTGCAAGCCATGCGTGACGGGCGGGCCAAGGTCTGTGTCGCAACCGACGTGGCCGCGCGGGGCATCGACTTGCCGAACCTCGAACTGGTGATCCACGCGGAATTGCCCACCAACGCCGAGATCCTGCTGCACCGCTCTGGCCGGACAGGTCGTGCCGGGCGCAAGGGCATTTCGGCCATGATCGTGACGCCCAAGATGCGCCGCCGGGCCGAAAACCTGCTGACCTGGGGCAAGTTGCAGGCCACCTGGGCCGTGCCGCCCAGTGCTGACGAGATCCTGCGCAAGGATGAAGAACGCCTTTTGAACGACGAAATCTGGAGCGAAACCTTCACCGAAGACGAGATGGCCTTTGCCGGGCGTCTGCTGGACCAGCACGACGCCACGCAAATCGCCGCGGCCTATCTGCGCCTCTATCAAGGCAAGCAGTCCGCGCCGGAAGACCTGACTGCCTACGACGCACCGCCGCCGCGCGAAGGCCGCGAAACCGCGCCGAAGGAACGCAAAGAGACCTTTGGCCCGTCCAAGTGGTTCCGCGTCAACGTCGGTCGCGACCAGAAGGCCGAGGCGCGCTGGCTGCTGCCGATGCTGTGCAAGGCCGGTGACATCACCAAAAAGGAAATCGGTGCGATTCGCATTCAGTCCGACGAAACCTTTGTCGAGATCGCAGAAGGTGCCGTCGCCGGTTTCCTTGCCGCTGTCGGTCCCGATATGGTGCTGGAGAATCAGGCGGAGCTATCGCAGGTCGATGGGGTGCCGCAGATCAGCGACCGTGGCGCACGGCCCGACAAAAAGGCCTATGCCAAGCGCGACGACGCCGCCCCGCGCACCTACAAGCCCCGCGACGCCACGCCGCCGCCGCCAAGCCGTCAGGACGATGTGGCCGCGATCCAGCCCGTGTCGGACGATGCGGCCAAGGCTCGCAAACCGCGCGCCAAGCCCTTCGCCAAGCCGGAGCGGAAGGACCATGGCGATGCGGTCGTCGATCTGAACAAGCCGAAGGCCAAGCCGGTCTGGAAAGGCAAATCGGAGGATCGCCCTGCGCGTCCGCCCTACCGCGCCGATGGCGATGCAAAGCCGGCATGGAAACCCAAGGGCGACAAGCCAGCCTACAAGGGCAAGTCTGACACCAGTGAAAAGCCAGCGTGGAAGGGCAAGACCAGCACCGGCGACAAGCCGGCCTACAAGGGAAAGTCCGATGCTGGCGACAAGCCCGCGTGGAAAGGCAAGTCCGACAAGCCCCCCTACAAGGGCAAGGCAGAGGGCAAGCCCGGCGAGAAGCCTGCTTGGAAAGGTAAGTCCGATGCGAAACCCGCTTGGCAAAAGCCTGACGGTGCCCCGGCCAAGCCGAAGGCCAGCGCCTCGGATACCTCGAAGCGGTTCGTGCCACCGGGTGCCAAGCCAAGCCCACGCAAGACAGGCGGAAAGGTACCGATCAAACGTGGACCCACGAAACGGTGAGTTTCGATCCTTTCAACAATGCCCTAATTCCGCCACATTCCGGCCCCTGTCGGAACACACTTGCGACCGAACTTGATTGTATCGCCCGTTAAGAGGCGGTGGGTCGGGAAACAATAACAACACGGCAACTTTACAGGACCACTTCAATGGCCAGCCAGCATCCCGCCCGGACAGAGGCAGAGACGACCCCGCAGCAGGGCGACACCATCGCCATGCCGCAGCAGACAGGCACACCCTTGGCGCCGCAAGACGAGCAGCAGGAACAGGCGATGACCGCGATCTTTCGGGATTTCGCCAGCATCTGACGCGCATGGAACCGGGCCGGCGGTCCTCCCCCGTCGGTCCGGGTTTCTTTTGCGAGGCGGACGTTTCGTGATAATTCACGAAACATGACCGCCATTTCCAGTATCCGCAATCTTGGCCCCGCGATGGAATCCGCGTTCATCGACGCGGGCATTCACGATGCGGAAACGCTGCGCGCCCTTGGCGCCGATACAGCCTATGCAAGGCTTTTGGCCGCCGGTCACCGCCCGCATTTCATCGGTTATTACGTCCTGCACATGGCCCTGCAGGGTCGTCCCTGGAATGACTGCAAAGGTGCCGAAAAGGCTGCGCTCCGGGTGCAATTCGACGCGATCAAGGCGCAGCATTGCGATGCAGGACGATCAGAGCTCGAGACGTTTCTCGACTGGATCGGCGTGACGGACCGGCACTTGAAGGGCCGCAGGGAACCTTGACAGCGGTTCGCGCATTGATTTGCCGAACACAATCGAGGAGGCCCAAATGGACCTGATCCGCGTCATTTTCTCAGTCCTGATCCCACCGCTCGGCGTCTTTCTGAAAGTCGGGCTCGGCGGTCATTTCTGGCTGAACATCGTTCTGACCATACTTGGCTACATCCCCGGCCTGATCCACGCGATCTGGATCACTGCCCGGTCGGAACAGCGTGCCGCATGACCAATCATCAAACAAGACTTCAGCGGCTTGAAAAGATGGCGGACCGGATGGACACGGCGTTCCGTGTCCCCTTCATCGGAGTGCGGGTGGGGTACGATTCCCTGATTGGCCTGATCCCCGGCATTGGCGACATCCTCACCCTCGCCCCCTCTGCGTGGATCATCGTCGAAGCCAAGCGCATGGGTGCGCCGTCGGATGTGATCGCGCGGATGGTCGGAAACACCGCTACTGATACCCTGGTCGGCATGATCCCAATTCTCGGCGACCTTTTCGACGCAACCTTCAAGTCGAATCGCAGGAACGTGGCGATCCTGCGCGCCCATCTGGAACGCAATGGGGCCGTCCCGATGGAACAGCCCCAATTCGCCTGATGGTGGCGAAATCTACGTGAAGGCGGGCCCTTGGCCCGCCTTCCTCATGTTCAGCCGACCAGTTCGAGGCCGGAGAAGAAGAATGCGATCTCTTCCGCTGCGGTTTCTGGTGCGTCAGAGCCGTGGACCGAATTTTCGCCGATCGAGAGCGCAAAATCCTTGCGGATCGTGCCTTCGGCCGCATCGGCGGGGTTGGTGGCACCCATGACGTCGCGATTCTTCTGAATGGCGTTCTCGCCCTCCAGCACCTGCACGACGATCGGCTCGGAGATCATGAACTCGCACAGTTCGCCAAAGAACGGGCGGTCCTTGTGGACACCGTAGAACTGCTGCGCCTGGGCCAGCGTCAGCTGGATGCGCTTGGACGCGACGACGCGCAGGCCTGCGTCCTCGAACTTGGCGATGATCTTGCCCGTCAGGTTGCGCTTGGTCGCGTCGGGTTTAATGATGGAAAAGGTGCGCTGAATGGCCATGTGGTGCCTCTGTCTGGTGGTGCCGCGCTGCGGCGTTGAAAGCTGGCGCTGCCCTAGCATGACCCATCCCCGGTGAAAAGGCATTGCCTTGACAGGTGCCGTGTCAGGGCGTCACTTGGCGACGGAATCCGCCATAAGGTCGTCATATGCGCCTGCCAATCCTGCTGACCTGCCTCGTCCTTGCCACGCCGCTTGCCGCACAGGACGGTCCGTTTCCGCCCCAGACCTTCACGCTGGACCCGTCCCACGCCAGCTTGACGTTTTCAGTCTCTCACCTCGGGCTTTCCAACTTCACTGCCGGATTCGACACGCTGGAAGGCACATTGAACATCGACCCACAGGCTCTTGAAATCGCATCACTTTCGGTGAAAGTGAACGTCGCATCTCTCGATCTGCCGACCCCGCCATTGGGGTTCAGAGAAGAACTGCTGGGGCCGAACTTCTTCGATGCGGACCAATTCCCCCAAATCACCTATCACAGCACCGCCATCACGCCGACCGGCGACCGGACCGCAGATGTGACTGGCGACCTGACCCTTCACGGTGTCACGCAGCCCGTCACCATGCAGGTGACATTCAACGGCAATTCAGAGGCGGGCATGTTCGAACCCCGGGTGCGCGCCGGCTTCTCTGCGGTCGGAGAGTTCAGCCGCACGGCCTTTGGCATGGGTTACGGCGTCCCACCCGAGGGCACCACCATTGGTGTCTTCGACACCGTGACCTTCCGGATCGAGACGGAGTGGACGGGCGAGGATACCTCGCAATAAATCCGCCGCGGGTTTGTCAGACGCAAAAGCTGGG
>NZ_JBMERN010000073.1:0-18696 GCF_049310965.1 Loktanella sp. DJP18
TCTCAGTCTGGCCGGTAACGGTCCGACAAGCGAAAGGCCGCTCCCTTGTGGGCGGCCTTTTTGCGTTTTAGTTGCCTCGCGGGGGCGACGCATTTTGTCTGTGCCTTTCAGATGTCGGGTTTGGGACAACTTATGGACGGGTATATGTGACAGCAGATTGACATGGCTGCCGGGTGCGCCTGCGTTTCAGATGGCTAGCCGTCGCTCATCCAAGTGAGATAACCCCATGCTGCACCGGCTACGGATGCGACGTCAGTCACTGTTCAGTATGCCTACCGTTCTCCACACTCTTTTCGCAATCTTGATCCTCTCAGCAGTACCGCCTGCAATGGCGCTTCCCCATGAAGACGGCATTGTCACCGTCGGGGATCGTCAGTTTTTCGTTGGCGCGTTGACAAGCTCGTTCGGGGATGATGCGCGGTCATTCGACTTCAGACATGCGCCGTGGTTGAAAACGATTTTGGATAATGACCCGCTTCTGGCGGATCAGGACGTGCGGTTTCTGCGCAGCGGCGTCCCGGCACCGGATTTGATCGGCACGGTTCCGACCCAACTGGGGCAGGGCGAGCGGATGGAAGACGATCCGCATTACATGGCGGAGGGTCACGACGTTATCACCTCCGGTGACCGTCATGAATATATCTACCCCAAGGCCTCCCCCGTCACCTATTCGGTCTTCTGCACGCGCGGCGGGTTCAATCCGGGAGAGCTGAATTTATGCAGCATCGACGTAGCCTATCCTTACGGCACAAATGTCGTGCTGACGGCGCGGAAATATTTCCCCGGCAAGCTGCCGGAGATCAGCGCGACATTCGAACTGATCGCTGCAAGAATGATCGAGATTGCTGTCTGTCTGGACGTGACCGACACGCCGGACGCCGATCGGCCGTCAAGCGAAGCGACGCTTCTGGCGCGACACCCTGATCTGTCGGATTGCCGTATTCTGCTGACATCCTGATGCGCGGGCAGGGGGCAAAAGTTGCCTTGCACACCTGATCATACGCACGGCGTGATCGAACCCTCTTGATCCCCTCTTCCGTTCAGGCTACTCGGACGATGGCCTTAGGGGTATAGCTCAGTTGGTAGAGCGACGGTCTCCAAAACCGTAGGTCGTGGGTTCGAGTCCCCCTGCCCCTGCCAGTCCGCCGCCGATAGCAATGCGGGATGCGCACGATCCGATGACAGCCGCACCGCACATCGTCCTGCATCTGGGCGCGCACAAGACGGCGACGACGCATCTGCAACACTCTCTGATCGCGCAGCGCATTCCCCTGTGGGAGGCCGGAATCCGCACGCTGATGCCGCCGCACCTGCGCGGCAAGGGCCGGAGCCTGGAGGCGCGGTTCGACCTGCCGATCAATCGCAAGGTCTCCGGCACAGGTCCCGCGCCCGAGGAGGTTCGCGCCAGGCTGATTGGCACTGCCAGTCGGCTGGTGGTGTCGGAGGAAAATTTCCTTGGCGTGCTGCAGACCCGCAAGGGGCGTGTCCGGCTGCCGCTGTATCCCCGCGCGCGGCAACGGCTTGGGATGCTGATCCCGGTGCTGGCGCCGGGGCAGGGGGTCGATCTGTGCTTTGCGCTGCGTGACCCGGCGGGGTTCCTCAACTCTGCCTACGGGCAGGTGCTGATGGGCGGGCAGAGGATCTCTCCCGATGACTTCAAGGCCGCGAATCCGCTGGGTGCCGTGGATTGGGGCGACATCGTCATGCGCCTGCGCGCGACGCCTGGCATCAACCGGCTGACGGTCTGGCGGCACGAGGATTACGCCGCGCTGTTCGGCGATATCTGCACGGTCCTGCTAGGGGATTGCGCCGTGCCGGTCCGTCCGGTGCCAGAGGTCGTCCACGGCGGATTGTCGCGCGACGCCGTTCACGCCACGCTGACCGGAACCCATGATGCGCCGACGGCACGCGCGGCGTTTCCCGTCGGACCGGACAATCCGCCCTTCAATGCGTTCACCGACGAAGAGCTTGACCTGTCGCGGGAATTCTACGCTGTGCAGATGAAAGAGATCGCGGCGGTGCCCGGCATTGATCTGCTGCGACCTTGACCGGTTGCGGGCAGGGTTGAAATCCCGCGGCAAAGGCCGTATCTGCGCACGATCATCCGAAGGACGCACCCATGGCCACGAATCCTGTCAAGTTCATCAACGAGACCCGCGCGGAAATCGCGAAGGTCGTGTGGCCGACCCGGCGCGAGGTGGTCCTGACCACGGTCATGGTGTTCATCATGGCCGCTGTCATGGCGACGTTCTTCAGCCTCGTCGATCTGGGGATTCGTCAGGGGCTGCAGTTCGTGCTGACCTACTTCGGAAGCTGACGCCGGAACGACGGCGACAATCTGGCCTGACCCCCTTGAATTCGGGTGGCTTGGGCGGTAATAGCCCACAACTTACCCGGATGGCGTGCGGCGAATCGTGTTGCACGCCAAAATTTATTGTCCGGACAGCCACTGCCAAGTGGCTGAAAGAATTGGAATTAATGCTGCATTTCCTTCGGGTGATGACCGCAGATGCGAGGTGACGAGGAACATGGCGAAACGTTGGTATTCGGTTAGCGTTCTGTCGAACTTCGAGAAAAAGATCGCAGAGACCATTCGTCAGAAGGTGTCCGAGCAGGGTCTGGAAGACCAGATCGACGAAGTTCTGGTGCCGACCGAAGAAGTGATCGAGATCCGCCGCAACAAGAAGGTCACGACCGAGCGTCGCTTCATGCCCGGATACGTGCTGGTTCACATGGAGCTGTCGGACGAAGGCTATCACCTGATCAACTCGATCAATCGCGTCACCGGGTTCCTTGGTCCGCAAGGCCGTCCGAGCCCGATGCGCGATGCCGAAGTGCAGGCGATCTTGGGGCGCGTGCAGGAAGGCGAAGACAGCCCGCGCACGCTGATCCACTTCGAGATCGGCGAGAAGGTCAAGGTCAACGACGGTCCGTTCGAGGATTTCGACGGCATGGTCGAGGAAGTGGACGAGGACAACCAGCGCCTGAAGGTGACGGTGTCGATCTTTGGCCGGGCGACCCCGGTCGAACTGGAATTCACGCAGGTCTCTAAACAAGGCTGACGTGTTTCGGACGTGGGAGCGGGAACGCGAACCACGGCAGGTTGGCCCCATGCGGGCCGTTGTAGGGCGGGTTTGACCCGCCGCTGATTGAAGGAGAGGCCAAATGGCCAAGAAAGTAATGGGTACGCTGAAGTTGCAGGTTCCGGCCGGCAACGCCAAGCCCTCCCCGCCCGTCGGCCCGGCACTGGGTCAACGCGGCATCAACATCATGGAATTCTGCAAGGCGTTCAACGCCAAGACCGCAGACATGGAAAAAGACGCGCCTTGCCCGACCGTGATCACGTATTACGCGGACAAGTCGTTCTCGATCGAGATCAAGACGCCGCCGGCGTCCTTCTACATCAAGAAGGCGGCCAAGCTGTCCTCCGGGTCCAAGGCCCCCGGCCGCACGAACGCCGGGTCGATCAGCGCCAAGCAGGTGCGCGAGATCGCCGAAGCGAAGATGAAGGATTTGAATGCGACGTCCATCGAGGGCGCCATGCTGATCATCGCGGGCTCTGCCCGGTCCATGGGCATCGAGGTGAAGTGATGGCAAAAGTCGGTAAACGCACAACGGCTGCCCGCGCAGCCTTCGACGGCAAGCTTAACGTCAAGGTCGACGAGGCCGTGTCGCTGGTCAAGAACGCCGCGACTGCCAAGTTCGACGAGACGATCGAGATCGCAATGGTGCTGGGCGTCGATCCGCGCCACGCCGACCAGATGGTCCGTGGAACGGTTACGCTGCCTCACGGCACCGGCAAGACCGTGCGCGTCGCTGTCTTCGCCCGTGGCGACAAGGCGGACGAGGCCAAGGCCGCAGGCGCCGACATCGTCGGTGCCGAGGACCTGATGGAAACCATCCAGGGCGGCACGATCGATTTCGACTGGTGCATCGCGACACCGGACATGATGGGTATCGTCGGTCGTCTGGGCAAGATCCTTGGTCCGCGCAACCTGATGCCGAACCCCCGCGTCGGCACCGTGACACCTGACGTGAAGCAGGCCGTCAAGGATGCCAAGGGCGGCCAGGTCCAGTTCCGCGCCGAAAAGGCCGGTGTGGTCCATGCCGGCATCGGCAAGGCGTCGTTCAGCGCCGAGCAGATCGCCGACAACCTGAAGGCCTTCGTGGACGCCGTCCAGAAGGCCCGCCCGTCGGGTGCCAAGGGCACCTACATGAAGAAGGTCAGCCTGACCTCGACAATGGGCCCGGGCGTGTCGGTCGACATCGCGTCTGCCACTGGCAACTAAGAATTTGACGGGCCCCTCGGGGTCCGTCAACTCGCAGCGGCAGACCATCGCCGCTGTGCTGTCCGAGACGGAGGGTGCAGGCAACCGCCTGTCATAATTCCTTCCCGAGATGGGAAACGAGAACAAGATTTCCGGGGGAAACCTCGGGCGAGATTGGCCTCGGGACCCTGAAACGGACCCGAACGCCCCCTGAAGTCCGGGGGCAGAATTGAGCCGGGGGGAAACCCCCAAACTTGGAGTAAAACTGTGGATAGAGCACAAAAAGAGAAGCTGGTCGAAGAACTCGGCCAGATCTTTGAAAGCTCTGGCGTCGTGGTGGTTGCCCGCTACGAAGGCATGACAGTTGCCGAAATGCAGGATCTGCGCGCAATGATGCGTGTTGCAGGCGGATCCGTGCGCGTTGCCAAGAACAAGCTCGCCAAGATCGCCCTTGACGGTAAACCCAGCGCTTCAATTGCTGAGTACCTGACGGGCATGACGGTCCTTGCCTATTCGGAAGACCCTGTCGCTGCGGCGAAAGTGGTCGACGACTACGCCAAGAAGAACGAAAAGCTCGTTGTTCTTGGCGGTGCCATGGGTGAGACCGCCTTGGATCCAGCCGGTGTGAAAGCCGTTGCCGGGATGCCGAGCCGCGAGGAGCTTATCGCTTCCATCGTGGGTTGCATCGCAGCACCAGCCGCAAACATCGCCGGGGCCATTGGCGCGCCTGCTTCGAACATCGCGAGCATTCTTTCGACCATCGAAGAGAAAGCTGCATAAAGCAACCTGAACTGCCTTGGGGGTTGTATCCCCTGACGTTGGAACACACTTAAGCAAACGGAAAGCATATCAAATGGCTGATCTGAAAAAACTGGCTGAAGAGATCGTCGGTCTGACCCTTCTTCAAGCGCAAGAACTGAAAACCATCCTCAAGGACGAGTATGGCATTGAGCCCGCCGCCGGCGGTGCCGTGATGATGGCTGGCCCGGCTGCTTCAGCCGAAGTCGCCGAAGAGAAGACCGAATTCGACGTCGTCCTGAAGGATGCCGGCGCACAGAAGATCAACGTGATCAAGGAAGTGCGCGCGATTACCGGTCTGGGCCTGAAAGAAGCCAAGGACCTGGTCGAAGCCGGTGGCAAGGTCAAGGAAGGCGCGTCGAAAGCCGACGCCGAAGAGATCAAGGCCAAGCTGGAAGCAGCCGGTGCCAAGGTCGAGCTGGCCTGAGCCAAGCGCGGGCCAGATGTTCCCTGAAAATCTGGAGTTCAGACTTTTTGCGAAAAGTCGGTAACGCCCGCACCTGAAGAAAAGGCTGGATCTGCGCGTGTCGCAGGTCCAGCCGCACCTGTCTTGAAGGGTGGCTGATGCGTCAGCCCTCCTTTTGGGTAGGTGGCTCCGTCGGGAGGCCCTTGGTGGGACAAGGGTCACGTATGGACGGCACGCCCCCAGTCATAAGCGTCACACCCCGCGGCCCGGGCGAGGTGAGATGCGACAGACAGATATAAGGTGATATCACACATGGCTTCTTCCTTCCTTGGCCAGAAACGCCTGCGTAAATACTACGGTAAAATCCGTGAAGTCCTGGAAATGCCGAACCTGATCGAGGTTCAGAAATCCTCCTACGACCTTTTCCTCCGCTCGGGCGATAGCCCTGTGCCGCTCGATGGCGAAGGCATCATGGGCGTGTTCCAGTCGGTCTTTCCGATCAAGGACTTCAACGAGACCGCTGTTCTGGAGTTCGTGAAATACGAGCTGGAAAAGCCGAAATACGACGTCGAAGAGTGCCAGCAACGCGACATGACCTATTCCGCGCCGCTGAAGGTCACGCTGCGCTTGATCGTGTTCGATGTGGACGAGGATACCGGTGCAAAGTCCGTCAAGGACATCAAGGAACAGGACGTCTTCATGGGCGACATGCCCCTGATGACGCAGAACGGAACGTTCATCGTGAACGGCACCGAACGTGTGATCGTGTCCCAGATGCACCGCTCCCCGGGTGTCTTCTTCGACCACGACAAGGGCAAGACGCACAGCTCGGGCAAGCTGCTGTTCGCCTGCCGCATCATTCCGTACCGCGGTTCGTGGCTCGATTTCGAATTCGACGCCAAGGACCTTGTGTTCTGCCGCATCGACCGTCGCCGGAAGCTGCCGGTCACGACGCTGCTCTATTCGCTGGGTCTCGACCAGGAATCCATCATGGATGCCTATTACAACACGGTCGAATTCAAGCTGGACGCCAAGGCGAACGCCTGGACGACCAAATTCTTTCCCGAGCGTGTGCGCGGCACCCGTCCGACCTATGACCTGATCGACGCCGCAACGGGCGAAGTCATCGCCAAGGCCGGCGAGAAGGTGACGCCGCGGTCCGTGAAGAAGATGGTCGACGAAGGCACCGTCAAGGAGCTCCTGGTCCCCTACGATCACATCGTCGGCAAATTCGTCGCACGTGACATCATAGACGAGGATACCGGCGCGATCTTCGTCGAGGCCGGCGACGAGCTTACGGTCGAGACGGACAAGTCCGGCAGCGTGACCGGCGGGACCCTGAAGGACCTGATCGACGCGGGCGTCACCACGATTCCCGTGCTGGACATCGACAACATCAACGTCGGAGCCTACATCCGCAACACGATGGCGGCCGACAAGAACATGAACCGCGAAACCGCGCTCATGGACATCTACCGCGTCATGCGGCCGGGCGAGCCGCCCACCGTCGACGCCGCCTCGGCCCTGTTCGACACACTGTTTTTCGACAGCGAGCGTTATGACCTTTCCGCCGTCGGCCGGGTCAAGATGAACATGCGTTTGGACCTGAACGCCGAAGACACCCAGCGCACGCTGCGTCGTGAAGACATCATCGCCTGCATCAAGGCGCTGGTCGAACTGCGTGACGGCAAGGGTGACATCGACGACATCGACCACCTTGGAAACCGCCGCGTGCGGTCCGTCGGCGAGCTGATGGAAAATCAGTATCGCGTCGGCCTGCTGCGCATGGAACGTGCGATCAAGGAGCGCATGTCCAGCGTCGAAATCGACACGGTGATGCCGCAGGACCTGATCAACGCGAAACCGGCTGCCGCCGCCGTGCGCGAATTCTTCGGCTCCAGCCAGCTGTCGCAGTTCATGGACCAGACCAACCCGCTGTCGGAAGTGACGCACAAGCGTCGCCTGTCCGCGCTTGGGCCGGGCGGTCTGACCCGTGAACGGGCCGGTTTCGAAGTCCGCGACGTGCACCCGACCCACTATGGCCGGATGTGTCCGATCGAGACGCCGGAAGGTCCGAACATCGGTCTGATCAACTCTCTGGCGACCTTCGCCCGAGTGAACAAATACGGCTTCATCGAAACCCCCTACCGCAAGGTCGTGGACGGCAAGGTGACGGACGATGTGCAATACATGTCCGCAACCGAGGAGATGCGTCACACCGTGGCGCAGGCCAACGCGAACCTGAACGAGGACGGATCGTTCGGCAACGAACTGGTGTCGACCCGCAAGAATGGCGACTACACCCTGTCCCCGCGTGAAAACGTGGACCTGATCGACGTGTCGCCGAAGCAGCTGGTGTCGGTCGCGGCATCGCTGATCCCGTTCCTCGAGAACGACGACGCGAACCGCGCGCTGATGGGATCGAACATGCAGCGTCAGGCCGTGCCGCTGTTGCAGGCCGAAGCACCGCTGGTCGGCACCGGGATCGAGGAAGTCGTGGCACGCGACTCTGGCGCCGCCATCATGGCCCGCCGGGCCGGCATCATCGACCAGGTCGATGCGGCCCGTATCGTTGTGCGCGCCACGTCCGATCTGGAGCTTGGCGACGCGGGTGTGGACATCTACCGCATGCGCAAGTTCCAGCGCAGCAACCAGAACACCTGCATCAACCAGCGTCCGCTGGTGAAGGTGGGCGATCTGGTCGAAAAGGGCGAAGTCATCGCCGATGGTCCGTCGACGGACATGGGGGAGCTGGCGCTTGGCAAGAACGTCATCGTCGCCTTCATGCCGTGGAACGGCTACAACTACGAGGACTCCATCCTGATCTCGGAACGGATCACCCGCGACGACGTCTTCACCTCGATCCACATCGAGGAATTCGAAGTCGCCGCCCGCGATACGAAACTCGGGCCGGAAGAGATTACCCGCGATATCCCGAACGTCGGAGAGGAAGCCCTGCGCAACCTCGACGAGGCCGGCATCGTCTATATCGGTGCGGAAGTCGGGCCTGCGGACATTCTGGTGGGCAAGATCACGCCCAAGGGCGAAAGCCCGATGACCCCGGAAGAAAAGCTGCTGCGCGCGATCTTCGGTGAAAAGGCCAGCGACGTGCGCGACACGTCCCTGCGTCTGCCGCCGGGCGATTTCGGCACGGTCGTCGAAGTGCGCGTGTTCAATCGCCACGGTGTGGAGAAGGACGAGCGCGCGCTTCAGATCGAGCGCGAGGAAGTCGAGCGTCTGGCGCGTGACCGGGACGACGAGATGGCGATCCTCAACCGCAACATCTATGCGCGCCTGAAGTCGATGATCCTGGGCAAGACCGCCGTGAAGGGCCCGAAAGGGTTCAAGGCGAATTCCGAGATCACCGAAGCCACGTTGGCGGACCTGAGCAACGGCCAGTGGTGGCAGTTGGCGCTGAAGGACGAAGCCGACGCGCAGATCGTCGAGGCCCTGAACGAGCAGTACGAGATCCAGAAGAAGACGATGGATGCGCGCTTCGAGGACAAGGTCGAGAAGGTCCGTCGTGGCGACGATCTGCCGCCGGGTGTGATGAAGATGGTCAAGGTTTTCGTCGCGGTGAAGCGCAAGCTGCAGCCGGGCGACAAGATGGCCGGTCGTCACGGCAACAAGGGCGTGATCTCGAAAGTGGTGCCGATGGAGGACATGCCGTTCCTCGCCGATGGGACCCCGGTCGATTTCTGTCTGAACCCGCTGGGTGTGCCGTCGCGCATGAACGTCGGTCAGATCCTTGAAACACACATGGGCTGGGCTGCGCGCGGTCTGGGGATCAAGATCGACGAGGCGCTGGGTGAGTACCGCCGTCATGGCGACCTGACCCCAGTGCGCGAGGCGCTGCGGATCGCTTATGGCGACGATGTCTACGACGAAGGCTTCGCCGACATGGAAGAAGGGCTGATGATCGAGGCCGCGGGCAACGTGATCCATGGCGTCCCGATCGCGACGCCGGTCTTCGACGGTGCAAAAGAGGCTGACGTGAACGACTCGCTGAAGCGAGCCGGGTTCGACACCTCGGGTCAGTCGATCCTGTTCGACGGACGCACCGGAGAGCAGTTCAGCCGCAAGGTGACGGTGGGCATGAAGTACCTGCTGAAACTGCACCACCTGGTCGACGACAAGATCCACGCCCGGTCAACGGGGCCATACTCGCTCGTCACGCAGCAGCCGCTGGGTGGCAAGGCGCAGTTCGGTGGTCAGCGCTTTGGTGAGATGGAGGTCTGGGCACTGGAAGCCTACGGTGCCGCCTACACCTTGCAGGAGATGCTGACGGTGAAGTCGGATGACGTGGCGGGCCGGACCAAGGTCTACGAGAGCATCGTCAAGGGCGAGGACAACTTCGAGGCCGGCGTGCCGGAATCGTTCAACGTTCTGGTCAAAGAAGTCCGTGGCCTCGGCCTCAACATGGAACTCCTGGATGCGGAGGACGGGGAATAGGGCCTGACCCTTGGGGCGGCGTGATGCCGCCCCGTCCCACCTTACCGCACCCCAATTCAAGGAATTGAAGATGAACCAGGAACTGACAAACAACCCGTTCAATCCGGTCGCCCCGGTGAAGACGTTCGACGAAATCAAGGTCTCTCTGGCATCGCCGGAACGGATCCTGTCGTGGTCCTTCGGCGAGATCAAGAAGCCCGAGACCATCAACTACCGCACGTTCAAGCCCGAGCGGGACGGCCTGTTCTGCGCGCGCATTTTCGGTCCGATCAAGGATTACGAATGCCTGTGCGGCAAGTACAAGCGGATGAAGTATCGCGGCGTCGTCTGCGAGAAGTGCGGCGTTGAAGTCACGTTGCAGAAGGTCCGCCGCGAGCGGATGGGCCACATCGAGCTGGCCGCTCCCGTCGCGCACATCTGGTTCCTGAAATCGCTCCCGAGCCGCATCGGTCTCATGCTGGACATGACGCTGCGCGATCTGGAACGCATCCTGTATTTCGAGAACTACGTCGTGATCGAACCGGGTCTGACCGACCTGACCTATGGCCAGCTGATGACCGAGGAGGAGTTCAACGACGCGCAGGATGCCTACGGTGCCGACGCGTTCCAGGCGAACATCGGTGCGGAAGCGATCCGCGAGATGCTGGCCCAGATCGACCTCGACGCCGAGGCCGAGCAGCTGCGTGCCGACCTCAAGGAAGCGACCGGCGAGCTGAAGCCCAAAAAGATCATCAAGCGTCTGAAGATCGTCGAGAACTTCATCGAATCCGGCAACCGTCCCGAGTGGATGGTCCTGACCGTCATTCCGGTCATCCCGCCAGAATTGCGCCCGCTGGTGCCGCTGGACGGTGGCCGCTTTGCGACCTCCGACCTGAACGACCTCTATCGCCGCGTCATCAACCGCAACAACCGTCTGAAGCGGCTGATCGAACTGCGCGCGCCCGACATCATCGTGCGCAACGAAAAGCGGATGTTGCAGGAATCCGTCGACGCGCTGTTCGACAACGGCCGTCGCGGCCGCGTCATCACCGGTGCCAACAAGCGTCCGTTGAAGTCGCTCTCCGACATGCTGAAAGGCAAGCAGGGCCGCTTCCGCCAGAACCTTCTGGGCAAGCGGGTCGACTTCTCGGGCCGGTCCGTCATCGTGACGGGGCCGGAGCTGAAGCTGCACCAGTGCGGTCTGCCCAAGAAGATGGCGCTCGAACTGTTCAAGCCATTCATCTACTCGCGGCTTGAGGCAAAGGGTCTGTCCTCGACCGTCAAGCAGGCCAAGAAGCTGGTCGAGAAAGAGCGTCCCGAGGTCTGGGACATCCTTGACGAGGTGATCCGCGAACACCCTGTCATGCTGAACCGTGCGCCCACGCTGCACCGTCTGGGCATCCAGGCGTTCGAGCCGGTGCTGATCGAAGGCAAGGCGATCCAGCTTCACCCGCTGGTTTGCTCGGCCTTCAACGCCGACTTCGACGGCGACCAGATGGCTGTTCACGTCCCTCTCTCGCTGGAAGCCCAGCTTGAGGCGCGCGTGCTGATGATGTCCACGAACAACGTGCTGTCGCCCGCCAACGGTGCGCCGATCATCGTGCCGTCGCAGGACATGATCCTCGGCCTGTACTATACCACGATCCAGCGCGACGGGATGAAGGGCGAAGGCATGTCCTTCTCCAACATCGAAGAAGTCGAGCATGGCCTGACCTCTGGCGAGGTGCATCTGCACGCCAAGATTCAGGCGCGGATGAAGCAGATCGACGACGAGGGCAACGAGATCGTCGTGCGGTTCGAGACGACGCCGGGCCGTCTGCGGCTGGGCGCGCTTCTGCCGCTGAACGCCAAGGCACCGTTCAGCCTGGTCAACCGTCTGCTGCGCAAGAAGGAAGTGCAGCAGGTCATCGACACGGTCTATCGCTACTGCGGACAGAAAGAGTCCGTGATCTTCTGCGACCAGATCATGACGATGGGCTTCCGCGAAGCCTTCAAGGCCGGCATTTCCTTTGGCAAGGACGACATGGTCGTGCCGGACACGAAATGGCCGCTCGTCGAGGAAACCCGCGATCTGGTCAAGGATTTCGAGCAGCAGTACATGGACGGTCTGATCACCCAGGGTGAGAAGTACAACAAGGTCGTGGATGCCTGGTCGAAGTGCAACGACAAGGTCACGGACGCCATGATGTCCACCATCTCCAAGGCGGGTGTGGACGCGAACGGCGCCGAGAACGAGCCGAACTCCGTCTACATGATGGCGCACTCAGGTGCGCGTGGCTCGGTCACGCAGATGAAGCAGCTGGGCGGGATGCGCGGCCTGATGGCCAAGCCCTCCGGCGAGATCATCGAGACGCCGATCATCTCGAACTTCAAGGAAGGTCTGACCGTTCTTGAATACTTCAACTCGACCCACGGTGCCCGCAAGGGCCTGTCGGACACTGCGCTCAAGACGGCCAACTCCGGCTATCTGACGCGGCGTCTGGTGGACGTGGCACAGGACTGCATCATCCGCGAAGTCGATTGCGGCACCGATCGTGCGATCACGGCAGAAGCCGCCGTGAACGACGGCGAGGTCGTATCGTCGCTGGCGGAACGCGTTCTGGGCCGCGTGTCGGCCGACGACGTGGTCAAGCCCGGCACCGACGAGGTGATCGTGGAAGCCGGCGAGCTGATCGACGAGCGCAAGGCCGACATGATCGACGTGGCGGGCATCGCCAAGATGCGCATCCGCAGCCCGCTGACGTGCGAGGCCGAAGACGGCGTCTGCGCCACATGCTACGGTCGTGACCTGGCGCGCGGCACGCGCGTCAACATTGGTGAAGCTGTCGGCATCATCGCCGCGCAGTCCATCGGTGAACCCGGCACCCAGCTGACGATGCGGACCTTCCACATCGGCGGCGTGGCACAGGGTGGCCAGCAGTCCTTCCTCGAGGCGAGCCAGCCCGGCAAGGTCGAATTCCGGATGGCATCGCTGCTGGAAAACACTGCGGGCGAACAGGTCGTGATGGGCCGGAACATGGTCCTTGCGATCGTGGACGAGACTGGCGTCGAACGGGCGACCCACAAGATCGGCTATGGATCGAAGGTCTTCGTCAAGGAAGGTCAAGAGATCCACCGCGGCGACAAGATGTTCGAATGGGACCCGTTCACCCTGCCGATCATCGCCGAAAAGGGCGGTAAGGTCCGTTACGTCGATCTGGTCAACGGGATCGCGGTCCGCGAGGACACCGACGATGCGACGGGCATGACCCAGCGCATCGTGTCCGACTGGCGCGCGGCCCCCAAGGGCAACGAGCTGGCACCGAAGATCATCATCGCAGGCCCCGACGGGGAACCGGCGTTGAAGGACGACGGCAACCCGGTCAGCTATGCCATGTCGGTGGACGCGGTTCTGTCCGTCGAGGACGGCGAGGATATCCAGGCCGGCGACGTCGTGGCACGCATCCCGCGTGAAGGTGCCAAGACCAAGGACATCACCGGTGGTCTGCCGCGTGTGGCCGAGCTCTTCGAGGCACGCAGGCCGAAGGATCACGCCATCATCGCGGAAATCGACGGCTATGTCCGGTTCGGCAAGGACTACAAGAACAAGCGCCGGATCGCGATTGAGTCGGGTGACGACAGTGAAACCCGCGTCGAATACATGGTGCCGAAAGGCAAGCACATCCCGGTGGCCGAAGGTGACTTCGTCCAGAAGGGTGACTACATCATGGACGGCAATCCGGCCCCGCACGACATTCTTGCAGTCATGGGTGTCGAGGCGCTGGCGGACTACATGATCGACGAAGTGCAGGACGTCTATCGCCTGCAGGGTGTGAAGATCAACGACAAGCACATCGAAGTCATCGTGCGTCAGATGCTGCAGAAGTGGGAGATTCAGGACAGCGGCGATACCGTCCTTCTGAAGGGTGAAACCGTAGACAAGGCCGAATTCGACGAGGCCAACGCCAAGGTCATCGCACGCGGCGACCGTCCGGCAACGGGCGAGCCGATCCTGCTGGGCATCACCAAGGCGTCGCTGCAAACGCGCAGCTTCATCTCGGCGGCGTCGTTCCAGGAAACCACGCGCGTGCTGACCGAAGCCTCGGTGCAAGGCAAGCGTGACAAGCTGGTCGGCCTGAAGGAGAACGTGATCGTCGGTCGCCTGATCCCGGCCGGCACCGGTGGTGCCACCACCCGCATCCGGTCGATCGCTTCGGCCCGCGACAGCGTCGTGATCGAGGCACGTCGCGAGGAGGCCGAAGAGGCCGCCCGTCTGGCCGCACCGGAACCTGCCCCCGCGCAGGACGACGTGGTTGGCGGCGACGTCTTCGACACGATGATCGTCGACACGCCGGAAAGCCGCGACGAATAAGTCCGGCGTCCTGACCTGAACCACGAGAGGCCCCCGCGTCAAAGCGGGGGCCTTTTTCATGATCGGGACGGCATTGTCTCGGGTGCGTGAAATTGGACGTGCGACCACTGGTGCGGGGCAGGGTGCGCTGATACTGCCGGGGCATGGCACCGATTTCAGACAACATGCGTGGCGCGGCCTTGATGACCGGAGCGATGGTCACATTCACCATCAACGACAGCTTCACAAAGTCCTTGGGCGATGTTCTTCCGCTGTGGCAACTGCTGTTTCTGCGCGGCGTCGGCGTGACGATCTGCCTTGTCATCATGGCCCGCATCATGGGGCAACTGCGGTTCGACCTGTCTCGGTCGGACTGGGGCATCATGTGGCTGCGCGCGGCCGGAGAGATCGGCGGAGCCTACTTCTTCCTCACCGCGCTGTTCCACATGCCGATCGCCAACGTCAGCGCGATCATGCAGGTGCTGCCGCTGTCCGTCAGCCTTGCAGGCTCGTTGTTCATGGCCGAGGCGCTGGGTTGGCGCAGGCTGATGGCGATCCTGATCGGGTTTGGCGGCGTCATGCTGATCGTCAGGCCCGGCGGCGCGGATTTCAACGTCTACTCCCTGTACGCACTGGCCGCCGTCGCCTGCGTGACGCTGCGCGACCTGATCGTGCGGCGGTTGTCGCGATCGGTGCCGTCGCTGATGGTGTCTCTCGTTGCGGCGTTCGGCGTGACTGCCTTTGCCGGCATCGCGTCATTGGCCGAAGACTGGCAGCCGATGACCGCCACCGAGGCGGCCTATCTGGGCGGGGCCACGGTCTTTGTGATCTTCGGCTACATCTTTTCGGTTGCGGCGATGCGGGTGGGCGAGATCGGGTTCGTCGCACCGTTTCGCTATGCCAGCCTGCTGACGGCGATCCTGCTGGGGGTCGTCTTCTTTGGCGAGTTTCCGTCCGCGCTGACATTGACGGGTGCGGGAATCGTCGTCGCTACCGGCATTTTCACCCTGCTGCGGGAACGCAAGCTGCGCCTGCGCCGTCCTGTCGTGCCGGACCGCATCCGCTAGGTTTTACGGGCGCTTGGTGGGGTCTGTCGACCTGTTGACACCCCATGTGCAACGGCCTATACGGCCCCACATCCGGGTCAGGGCGTCCTGTCGTTCAAACCCGATATCAGAGTTGAAGTGGTCAAGAACCGGGCAAATATGGCCTTGTTCCTCTGTAACCCACCGCACCGAACCTCCGGTAAGGGTTCGACTGCGGATTTTTTGTGCTTTTCCGTATGGATCTGCACGTGTCATCAATCCGCGGCCCCGGTGGTCGCCACACATGAAAGATGGGGACAACAGCCCAATGCCAACGATCCAGCAGCTGATCCGCAAGCCGCGTCAGCCCAAAGTCACCCGGTCCAAGTCGATGCACCTTGAAGGTTGCCCGCAAAAGCGCGGCGTCTGCACACGCGTATACACGACCACGCCGAAGAAGCCGAACTCCGCCATGCGGAAGGTTGCGAAGGTCCGCCTGACCAACGGCTTCGAAGTCATCTCCTACATCCCCGGTGAGAGCCACAACCTTCAGGAGCACTCCGTCGTCCTGATCCGTGGCGGCCGTGTGAAAGACCTTCCGGGCGTCCGTTACCACATCCTGCGCGGTGTGCTGGATACCCAAGGCGTCAAGGACCGCAAGCAGCGTCGCTCCAAGTATGGCGCGAAGCGGCCGAAGTAAGAAACTCGGCCGACCCAGGCCCGTGTGCCCGGGATTTCGCCCGCAATTGGATAGAAGGAAACAAAGATGTCACGTCGCCACGCCGCTGAAAAACGCCAGGTCCTGCCGGACGCCAAGTACGGTGATACCGTTCTGACCAAATTCATGAACAACCTGATGGTCGACGGCAAGAAAGCCGTCGCCGAACGGATCGTCTACAACGCATTTGAACGCGTTGAAGGCAAGCTGAAGAAGTCGCCCGTGGAAGTATTCCACGAGTGCCTCGAGAACATCAAGCCCTCGGTCGAGGTGCGTTCGCGCCGCGTCGGTGGTGCGACCTATCAGGTCCCCGTCGAAGTCCGGCCCGAGCGTCGCGAGGCGCTGGCGATCCGCTGGCTGATCGCCGCCGCCAAGAAGCGCAACGAGAACACGATGGAAGAGCGCCTTGCAGGCGAGCTTCTGGACGCGGTGAACAACCGTGGCACCGCCGTGAAGAAGCGCGAAGACACCCACAAGATGGCCGACGCGAACAAAGCGTTCAGCCACTACCGCTGGTAATTCAGGAGCACCACGACAATGGCACGCGACTATCCACTGCAGCGCTACCGCAATTTCGGGATCATGGCGCACATCGACGCGGGTAAAACCACGACGACCGAACGCATCCTGTTCTATACCGGCAAGTCCCACAAGATCGGGGAAGTCCACGACGGCGCCGCCACGATGGACTGGATGGAGCAGGAGCAAGAGCGGGGGATCACCATCACCTCCGCTGCGACCACGACCTTCTGGCAGCGTCAGGAAGACCCGTCCGTCGACGGCATTTCCGACACGAAGTATCGCTTCAACATCATCGACACCCCCGGCCACGTCGACTTCACCATCGAAGTCGAGCGTTCGCTGGCCGTGCTTGACGGCGCGATCTGCCTGCTGGACGCCAATGCCGGTGTCGAGCCGCAGACGGAAACCGTCTGGCGTCAGGCCGACCGCTACAAGGTTCCGCGGATCGTCTTCGTCAACAAGATGGACAAGATCGGAGCCGACTACTTCAAGTGCGTCCGCATGATCAAGGAACGCACCGGTGCGACCGCCGTGCCGATCACGTTCCCGATCGGTGCCGAGGACAACCTCGAAGGCATCGTCGATCTGATCAAGATGGAAGAATGGGTCTGGGAAGGCGAAGACCTTGGCGCAAGCTGGGTTCGCAAGCCGATCCGCGACAGCTTGCAGGACCTCGCGCTGGAATGGCGCGCCAACCTGATCGAGGCCGCCGTCGACATGGACGACGCCGCGATGGAAGCCTACCTTGACGGTGTCGAGCCCGACGAGGACACCCTGCGCAAGCTGGTCCGCAAGGGCACGCTGTCGCTGTCCTTCGTCCCCGTCGCCGCCGGGTCCGCGTTCAAGAACAAGGGCGTGCAGCCGCTGCTGAACGCCGTCATCGACTTCCTCCCCAGCCCGCTGGACGTGGTCGACTACATGGGCTTCAAGCCCGGTGACGAGACCGAAACGCGCAGTATTCCCCGCCGCGCCGACGACTCGATGCCGTTCTCCGGCCTTGCGTTCAAGATCATGAACGACCCCTTCGTCGGCTCTCTGACGTTCACCCGGATCTATTCGGGCGTGCTGAAGAAGGGCGACCCGATGCTGAACTCGACCAAGGGTCACAAGGAACGCGTCGGCCGCATGATGATGATGCACGCCATCAACCGCGAGGAAATCGACGAAGCCTTCGCTGGCGACATCATCGCGCTGGGTGGTCTGAAGAACACCACGACCGGTGACACGCTGTGTTCGGAAAAGGAACCCGTCGTTCTCGAGACGATGACCTTCCCCGAGCCGGTGATCGAAATTGCCGTCGAACCCAAGACCAAGGCAGACCAGGAAAAGATGGGCATTGCTCTGGCCCGTCTGGCAGCCGAGGACCCGTCCTTCCGCGTCGAGACCGACTTCGAATCCGGTCAGACGATCATGCGCGGCATGGGCGAACTTCACCTCGACATCCTGGTTGACCGGATGCGTCGTGAATTCAAGGTCGAGGCGAACATCGGCGCGCCGCAGGTGGCTTACCGTGAAACCATCGGTCACGAAGTCGAACACACCTACACCCACAAGAAGCAGTCGGGTGGTTCGGGTCAGTTCGGCGAAGTGAAGCTGCTGATCATGCCGACAGCGCCGGGCGAAGGCTATTCGTTCGAATCCAAGGTCGTGGGTGGTTCGGTGCCGAAGGAATACATCCCGGGCGTCGAAAAGGGCATCAAGTCGGTCATGGACTCCGGTCCGCTGGCGGGCTTCCCGGTCATCGACTTCAAGGTGCAGCTGCTGGAAGGCAAGTACCACGACGTCGACTCCTCGGTCCTCGCGTTCGAGATCGCGGCACGGATGTGCATGCGCGAGGGTCTGCGCAAGGCCGGCGCGAAGCTGCTGGAACCGATCATGAAGGTCGAAGTCGTGACGCCGGAAGAATACACCGGTGGTGTGATCGGCGACCTGACCTCGCGTCGCGGGATGGTGCAGGGGCAGGACAGCCGCGGCAACGCGAACGTCATCAACGCCTTCGTGCCGCTGGCGAACATGTTCGGCTACATCAACACGCTGCGTTCGATGTCCTCGGGTCGTGCGAACTTCACCATGCAGTTCGACCACTACGAACCGGTGCCGCAGAACATCTCGGACGAGATCCAGAAGAAATACGCTTGAACCGGGCCGCGCGGGGCTGACCCCGCGCGCCACACCCTCATTCGCATACCAAGGAGGCC
>NZ_JBMERN010000074.1:0-18471 GCF_049310965.1 Loktanella sp. DJP18
CGCCACCCAGCAGGTAAAAGGGATATAGCCCCTCCTCTGGCACGGCCACGCCCGGCAGCTTGTTCTTGAGACTGGAGATCGGGCGCAGCGGGTCGTGGGTGGCGATCAAGTCGAAGACGCCGGAAAAGACCGCGGTGAAGACCCAGAACATCACGAGGCCGAAGCCGATCATGCCGACCGTGCTGTCGAAGAGCTTGCCGTAGAGGCCCAGCCGCCGCTTGAACCGGAGCGACACGACGAACAGCGCGATTAGCGCCAGAAACACCGGCAGGAACCGCCGCGCGATGCCGCCGAAGATGCCGGCACCCGGCCACGACATGACGATGCCCGCGAACAGATAGCAGACTGCCACCAACAGCGTGACGGCGAAGGTGACGTTCACCGCCTTGCCCGGCGTGCCGAGGATACCGCCGCGTGCGATCAAAGTGCCGTCGGCGTTCGATTGCAGGGTCACGGCGGGCGCGAAGAAGCTCGCCAGGATCTGGGCCACGACCAGCACGATCAGCGCCGCGAAGGCCAGGCCAAGGACCGGGTTCATCACGGAGCCGAGTGCGCCTGTCTAGGAAAGGGGGTCCATGCGAATTCCTTAGCTCAGGCGGATGCGGGGATTGAGGAAGACGTAGCCCACGTCCGAGATCAGTTGTGTCACCAGCACGACGAAGACCGAGACGATCGAGACGCCGAGCAGCAGTTCGATGTCGTTGTTCGAGGCGGCTTGCACGAGGGTCCAGCCGAAGCCCTTGTAGTTGAACAGGGTCTCGACGATCACGACGCCGTTCAGCAGCCACGGAAACTGCAGCATGATGACGGTGAAGGGCGCGATCAGCGCGTTGCGCAGGGCGTGCTTCATCACGATGTTGCCGAAGCTGACGCCCTTCAGGCGCGCGGTGCGGATGTACTGGGCGGTCATCACTTCGGTCATCGACGCACGGGTCATGCGGGCGATGTAACCCATGCCGTAAAGCGCGATGGTGATGACGGGCAGGAAGAAGTTGTTGAAATTGGCATCCTCCATCGCCGATGTCGCGGTGCCCTTGAACCAGTTCATGCCAAAGGTGCCGGTGGCGAAGACCGCGATCAGGACCACGCCAGAGACATATTCCGGCGTCGCCGTCGTGATGATCGACACGGTGGACAGGCTGCGGTCCAGCCGGGAACCTTCGCGCATGCCTGCTAGCACGCCCATGACCAGTGCGCCGGGGATCATGATCGCCATGACGCAGGCCATCAGCTTGGCCGTAAGGCCAAGGCGGGTGGCAATGATCGAAGACACGTCCTCGCGCAGCACGGTCGAGAAGCCCCAGTCGCCTTGCAGGATGCCGCAAAAGCGGGGGTCGTCGTCGGTGATCCCGGCGGCGGGCGCGCAACGGGCGCGAGTCGTGCCGTCGGACCCCTCGATCACGTAGCCGGGCAGCGCGCCCAGCCATTGGCCATACTTGATCGGCAAGGGCTGGTCATAGCCGCGATTGGCCAGCCAGCTTGCCACGGCTTCGTCGGACATGCGGGCGTTGCCTTGGGTCTTGGCGAGCTTTTCAAGGTTCGGCGACAGATTCGTAAGCCAGAACACGAGAAATGTGAGGCACAGGGCGGTCAAAAGCATGCCCGCCACGTTGCGCAGGATGAATTTCAGCATGAACGTCCTGTCCGATCGGATCAGCGGCGGGTGGGCCAGTCGAATGGGCCGTCCCTGTCAGGGGCGGCCCGGGTCTTCAAACCGCGAAGCCGAAGTTGTAGAGGCGCGGCAGGTAACCGATGTTCATCTCGCCGCCCACGACGCCCGGCCGCACATGGCGGTACAGCGACCGCCAGTAGGGCTGCAACACCACGCCGTCGTCGCGCATGATAGTCTGAAGCTTTACCATGATCTCGCGGCGGGCATCGGCGTCGGCGATGGCATTGGCGTCGTTCAAAAGAGTGTCGAACTCTGCGTTGGCAAAGCCCGTCTCGTTCCAGGCCTCGCCCGAGCGATAGGCCAGCGCGTAGGTCTGGGTGCCCAGCGGACGGTGATTCCAGTCGGTCGAGGAGAAGGGATACTTCGTCCAGTCGTTCCAGAACGTGCTGCCGGGGATGATCGTGCGCTTCACGTTGAAGCCGGCATCCCGCAACTGCGCCGCCACGGCGTCGGTCGTGTTCTTGCGCCAGTCGTCGTCGATCGAGATGATCTCCATCTCGAAGTCCTGCATCCCAGCTTCCGTCAGCAGCGCGAGGGCGGCTTCGGGATTGACTTCGACTGCGGGGATGTCGGCCCATTCAGGGTGCATCGGGCCGATGTGCATGTTGCGCGCCACCACCCCCCGGTTGGCATAGCCGAGTTCCAGGCAGACCGCAGGATCGACGGCCATGGCAATGGCCTGACGGACGCGGACGTCGGCATAGGGTTTCATGCCATCGATTTCCGCCAGCTGGTTCGTCCGGATCACGACGGTAGAGCCTGATGCGACTTCCGACTTCTCCCAGCCCATGCCGTCGAGGATGTCGACGAAGTCGCCGACGGTCTCGTAGATCACGTCGACCTCTTCGGCGGCGGCGGCGGCGACGAAGACCGACGGATCGGTGCCGTAGTCGATGAACTCGAACCGGTCGATATAGCCGCCTTTGCCGGCGGCATAGCCCCACCAGTCATGGTCTTCGTTGCGGACCAGAACCGCCTTGACGCCGACGTCGAGCTGTTCGGGCAGGTAGGGACCTGTACCCTTGGCCGTGGTCGTCATGTCGTTGGCGTTGAAATCCGCCGGGACGATCTGCGCCGGGTAATCGGACATGTTGGCGATGATCGAGATGTCGGGCACCGGCAATGTCAGCACGACGGTATGCTCGTCCGTGACGGTGATCGCGCCCTCGATCGCCTTTTCGGTAGCGGGATCGATCAGCGAGGCCATACGTCCGGCCATCGAGTTGCCCTCGACGGACTTGTCGCACCAACCGGTGATGTTGCGTGCCACGTCCTCTGCGTTAAACGGGGTGCCATCGTTCCAGGTCACACCCCGGCGGACGTTCAGCGTGTATTCGGTGGCGTCGTCGTTGACCTCCCAGCTTTCCAGCAACATCGGCGCAAAGGTGCCGTCATTGTTGTATTCCACGAGGTATTCGAGCCAGCCCGCGGTGATGTAGGCGATCTGCGGCCAGTCGAAGACTCGCGGGTCCTTCAGCGCCCGGACTTCCATCTGGATGCGCATGGTCCCGCCCTGCTGGGCGTGCGCTTCGGCCTGCACGGGCGCAGAGAGCCCCAGCAGCCCATAGGCGGCTGTCGCGGATACCCCAAGTGCCGTGGTGCGCGACAAGAATTCGCGCCGGCTCAGCTTGCCCTGCGCAACTTCGGCTGCATACATCCGTGCGGCCGAGTGAAGGCGGCCCCTCGGTCGTTTGGTCATGTGTTGGCTCCCTGACATCTTTTTCTGGCAGGGGCGCTCAGCCGTTTGGCGGCCACAAGATGGCCTGAAAACGACATCCACAATCCCCATTGCGCCCATGAGGCACGATGTTAAAGCGCAGGTCAATGGAGATTTGCGCACATTCATGTGCGAATACCGACACGTAGCGGGGTCCGCAGCAGGGCGAAACTATCCCAAAAGCGACATTCCCGGGCGCGCCGGGTCGGTATCAGCGTTGCTGCACTGCCGCACCCGTGCGCCGGAATGTGCTGGGGCTGACACCCGCGCGGGCGTGGAAGGCGCGGCTGAAATAGGCGGCGGATTGAAACCCGGTATGGGTGGCGATGTCCTGCACGGGCGTCCTGGTGTCGCGCAGCATGACACAGGCTTCGTAATGGCGACGGTCGGCCAGAAGGCCGAGTGCCGATTGTCCACAGGTCTGACGGCAGCAGCGGGTCAGGTGCGTCGGCGTGACGCCGAGATCGGCGGCATATTCGGCAACCCCGCGATCCGTGCGGAAGTCACGTTCGATCAAGCCGGTGTAGGCGGCCACGAGGCGCGCGGCGCTGGTCTGCGACCGTTGCTGCGCGGGATCGACAGTCAGCACCGCGATCTGCCGGGCAAAATAGACCGACAGCAGGCCCGCATGGTAATGCGCGGCCCGCCGGCTGTGGGGACGCTCCGACACCATCTCGCGCTCCAGCCCTTCCAGCAGGGACAGTATCTCCTTCTGGCTGGCGACATCGCGCAGGCGCAGGTGGACGGGGGCGTCGGGCCATTCGGGTGCCATCGCGGCAGGCAGGGTCAGCATCTGGCCAAAGACGCTTTGCCCGATCTCGAACCCGTACATCGTGTGGGCAGGAATGAAGATGAGGTTGTTGGGGCCGTAGCCGCTGGTCAGGCCGGCCACCGTGATCCGGCCCTGTCCACGGGCAAAGAAGATCAGGCGGGGCGTCGCATGACTGCGCATCGCCTCGGTTCGCCAGCGACTGGCCTGCGGCCCCTGGCCCAGGGCGTGCAGTGCAAGGGTGGTGGGGGCAGGCGGCGGGGCGAGCGGCGTAGTCATGCTGTCTTTGGGCATCGGGCCAGTCCTGTCGGAGGTGGCGCAAGTCTGCGGCGGGTGGATTTCAAAGACAACGCCCTATTGATGCCACATCGGGCAGCCCTGTGGACAGATCTGTGGATGATGCATCGATCCGGTGCCATTGGCGCATTCGGCGGGCAAAATATGTCCTTTGGCGCTTGGCATATTGGCGGATCGCGACGATGGCGGCCTCTCGCGCGGCGGTCAGCGTGATTTCGCCGTCGAGGTGGGCAATCAACGCGGCGGCCCCAATCGCGCGAGAGGATTGGTGCGCGGGGTTCCAGCGGTCGTGCATCGCGGCTGCCTCTGCCAGTGCGCCCCGATCCAGCATCATGTCGAAGCGGCGTGCGATGCGGGGCGTCAGCCAGTCCCTGGGCGCGTCGATCAGGACGGGCACGGCCGCATTCAGCGGCAGCAGCGGCGGCGGCGTGTCGTCCTGCCAGTCGGCCAACCCGCGGCCGGTGGCCTGCAACACCTCCCACGCGCGCTGCACGCGGGCGCGGTTGGCCGTGTCGATACGCCCGCGTGTCACGTCGTCGATCTGGTCCAGCAAGGCGGGCAGGGGCAGCGTATCGCCCCGCAGGCGCACGTCGGGCGGCGTCGCGGGTATATCGGCCAGCCCCTCGGTCAGGGCGGTGAAATAAAGACCGGTGCCGCCCACGATGATCGGCCTTTGGCCCGCCAGCAGGGGGGCTGTGTCGCGTAGCCAGTGCCCGACGGAATAGTCCGCGTCAAACGGCACATGACCGTAAAGCCAGTGCGGGGCCTGCACCATGTCCGCATCGGACGGCCGCGCGGTCAGCAGACGCCAGCCGTCGTAGACCTGCATCGCGTCGGCGTTCACGATCACGCCGCCGTGGCGTCGCGCGATCGCCAACGCGAGCGCCGACTTGCCGCTGGCCGTCGGTCCGGCGATGAGGACGGGGGTCTCGGGGCCAAGCGGCGGTATCATCGGCGATTTCTGTTTTACGCCGCAGCACGGCATTGAACCTTTGCTGCATATGCTTCATTTTGCGCGCGAGCGAAAGCCGCGACGCCCACCGCCCCAGCAAAGGACCATCACGATGACCGAAAACCGGACGAAATACGGGCGCGTGATGCTCAAGATCTCGGGCGAGGCATTGATGGGGGACACGGCCTTCGGCCTGCACCCGCCCACCGTCCAGCGCATCGCCAGAGAGGTGAAATCGGTTCACGACATGGGCGTCGAAATCTGCATGGTGATCGGTGGCGGCAACATCTTTCGCGGATTGCAGGGGTCCGCACAGGGGATGGAACGCACGACCGCCGACTACATGGGGATGCTGGCCACGGTGATGAATGCCTTGGCGATGCAGTCCGCGCTGGAGGAGTTGAAGATCCACACCCGCGTCATCAGCGCCATTCCGATGGACCAGGTCTGCGAGCCCTACATCCGCCGCCGCGCCGTGCGCCACCTGGAAAAGAAGCGCGTCTGCATCTTTGCCGCAGGCACCGGCAACCCCTATTTCACAACCGATACCGCCGCGACCCTGCGGGCGAATGAAATGAGCTGCGAGGCGATCTTCAAGGGCACCAAAGTCGACGGCGTCTATGACAAGGACCCCAAGAAGCACAGCGATGCCAAACGCTACGACCGGATCAGCTATGACGAGGTGCTGCAGAAGCATCTTGGCGTGATGGATGCCAGCGCCATCGCGCTGGCCCGCGACAACCATCTGCCGATCATCGTGTTCAGCCTTGACGACACGGGCGGATTCAAGGGAATCCTCGCAGGCGAAGGCACCTCGACCACCGTTCACGACTGAAACTGGCCGGGTTCTGCCACAGTCGGCTTTTCCCCCGTGGCGTGACCTATACAAATTAACGGCTTTGTCCTAAGAGCAGGCAAGGCAGGCCGCTGGCCGCAAGACAAGAGCATGACCGATATGGCAGAAGACTTCGAACTCGATACCGACGACCTGGGCCGCCGCATGGACGGTGCCATCGCGAACCTGCGGACCGAACTGGCGTCGCTGCGCACCGGCCGCGCGTCCGGGTCCATGCTGGAACCGATCATGGTGGACGCCTATGGCAGCCCGACCCCGATCAACCAGGTCGGCACGGTGAACGTGCCGGAACCTCGGATGGTGACGATCAACGTCTGGGACAAGGGCCTTGTGAACAAGGTCGAAAAGGCGATCCGCGAAAGCGGGCTGGGCATCAATCCGCAGATGAACGGCACCATCATCATGCTGCCGATCCCGGAGTTGAACGAAGAACGTCGCCGAGAGCTGACCAAGGTCGCCGGCCACTATGCCGAGGCCGCGCGCGTGAGCATCCGCAACCTGCGCCGCGACGGCATGGACCAGATCAAGAAGAACAAGGACGGCATGGCCGAGGACGACCAGAAATTCTGGGAAGCCGCCGTGCAGGAGCTGACCGACATCCACATCAGGAAGGTGGATGAGACGCTCGAGATCAAGCAGGCCGAGATCATGCAGGTCTGACCTGCGCCCCTTTTCAGCGTAACGCGTAAAAGGCCCATGTCGGGTCGTATTGACGGAAAATGTGCCACCATGCCAGACACGGACAACACGACCAGCGAAAACCCCAACCATGTCGCCATCATCATGGACGGCAACGGACGCTGGGCCACGCTGCGCGGACGGCCGCGTCTTTTCGGACACCACGCCGGGGCCCGCCGCGTGCGCGAGATCGTGCGCGCCTGCCCGGACCAGGGCGTCAAGTATCTGACGATCTTCGCCTTCTCGACCGAGAACTGGAAACGGACCCAGTCCGAGGTCGCTGGCCTCATGGCCCTGTTCCGCCGCTACATTATGCGCGAGGCGAAGGCGCTGTTCGACGAAGGCGTGCGCGTCCGCTTCATCGGTGACCGGATCAAGCTGGACGCCAAGCTGGTCGCGCTGATGGACAATCTCGAGCTTTACACGGCCGGCAACGACAAGGTGCACCTGACGATCGCGCTCAATTACGGCGGCCGCGACGAGGTCACCCGCGCAGCCCAGCGTCTGGCTTTCGAAGTGGAGCAGGGCCGTCTCTCCTACAAGGACGTCGACGCCGAGACCCTGTCGAAGTTTCTCGATACCCGTTTCCTGCCCGACCCTGATCTGGTGATACGCACCAGCGGTGAGGCGCGGATCAGCAACTTCCTGTTGTGGCAATCGGCCTATGCCGAATACGAATTCATCGACACGCTCTGGCCCGACTTCTCCAAGGAGGTCTTTGCGCAGGTGCTGTCCGGCTATGGCAAGCGCGAACGTCGGTTCGGCGCGGTCATGGCCTGACGTGGCCGACGGAATGCGGTCAAGCTCCGGCAAGTGGGATGACCTGACCGTCCGCGTCGCCTCGAGTGCTGCGATGGTCGTGGTGGGGGCCGCCGGCGTCGTGCTGGGCGGAATCTGGTTCCAGATGATGGTTGTCTTCGTGACGGCGGTATTGATCTGGGAACTATGGATGATGATCGCTCCGGACCTGCCGACGCAGGGCATGTTGCAGGCGGCACTGACCGCCTCGGTCCTGTCGGGGATGCTGGCCTATGCCACGCCGCTGGGACTGCTGCTGTTCCTTGTCGTGCCGGTCATTGGATCTTGGCGGGTCAAGCACGAACGCCTGTCCTTCTTCTTCTTTTCGCTGGGTATCCAGATCGCGGGCTGGGGCCTTGTCACGTTTCGCGACGACTACGGTTGGGTCTGGATTCTATGGGTCATCTGCGTGGTCGTGGCGACCGACGTTTTCGGCTACATAATCGGCCGATCTGTCGGCGGGCCGAAGTTCTGGCCAAAGGTCAGCCCCAAGAAGACCTGGTCCGGCACCGCCGGTGGCTGGGTCGCGGCGGGTCTGACGGGCTATCTTTTCACGTTCTTTACAAGCGCCGGTCTGGAAGTCGTGCTGCTTTCCGTGATCCTCAGCTTTGCCAGCCAGTTGGGCGACGTCGCCGAAAGTGCGCTAAAGCGGCGGATGAAGGTGAAGGACAGCTCTACCCTCATCCCCGGCCACGGCGGCCTGTTCGATCGGTTCGACGCGCTTCTGGGCGCATCGCTGTTCATGCTGTTCGTCGCCGGTGCCTTCAACGTGCCGGGGGTCGCCTTTTGAGGCGCATTTCGATCCTCGGTGCGACCGGGTCCATCGGGCAAAGCACCATCGACCTGATCCGGCGCGACCCCGGCGCCTATGACGTCGTGGCACTGACAGGCGGTTGCAATGCGGCGCAATTGGCAAAGGATGCCAAGGACTTGCGCGCCGACGTTGCCGTGGTCGACAGCGCTGACTGTTATGCCGAGTTGAAGGACCTTCTGGCCGGTTCAGGTGTCGAGGCGGCTTGTGGTCCGGTGGCCATCGCCGACGCGGCCCGCCGCCCGGCCGACTGGATCATGTCCGCCATCGTGGGCGCTGCCGGTCTGCCGCCTGGCATGGCGGCGCTGGAACAGGGCACGACGCTGGCGCTGGCGAACAAGGAATCGCTGGTGACGGCGGGACCCTTGCTGATGGCAACGGCCCGCGACGCCGGGGCGACGATCCTGCCCGTGGACAGCGAACACTCTGCCGTCTTTCAGGCGCTTGTGGGCGAGGACATCGCGGCGGTCGAACGCATCGTGATCACCGCATCGGGCGGCGCGTTTCGTGACTGGCCGCTGGAACGCCTGCGCACGGCCACGCTGGACGAGGCGTCCAGTCATCCGAACTGGGCAATGGGCCAGCGCATCACGATCGATTCCGCGTCCATGTTCAACAAGGCCCTGGAGCTTATTGAAACCAAGGAGTTTTTTGGCATCGACCCCGACCGGATCGAGGCGATCGTCCACCCGGAATCGCTGATTCACGCGCTTGTCGGGTTCCATGACGGTGCGCTGATGGCTCATGTCGGACCGCCGGACATGCGCCACGCCATTGGCTATGCGCTGCACTGGCCGGACCGACGGCACCTGCCCGTGGCCCGGCTTGATCTGGCACAGATCGGTGCGCTGACGTTTCGCGCGCCGGACGAGGCGCGCTGGCCGGCCTTGCGCCTTGCCCGAGAGGTCATGGCGGCGGGTGGTCTGATGGGCACGGTCTTCAATGCGGCGAAGGAGGCGGCGCTTGACGCCTTCATCGCCGGACGCATCGGGTTCATGGACATGAGCGGGATCGTGGAGGACGCGCTCGCCACGATGTCGGCGCAGGGGGGGCAGCATAATGCCGCATTGTCGCTGGATACGATCATGGACATGGACCGTCAGACGCGCCTGCGCGTGACGGAACACTTGGAACACCGGGGATGATACCGTGGATTTGACGACGCTCGTACCGCAGCTTGGCGGCGGCCTTTACACGTTGCTGGCCTTTGTCGTGTCCCTGTCGATCATCGTGGCGATCCACGAATACGGCCATTACATCGTGGGTCGCTGGTCCGGTATCCATGCCGAGGTCTTCTCGATCGGGTTCGGCCCAGTTCTGCTGTCGCGCAGGGACAAACGCGGGACAGTCTGGCAGGTCGCGGCGCTGCCCTTTGGCGGATACGTCAAATTTCTGGGCGACGCCAATGCGGCCAGTGTCGGCGGTACCGAGACGGTGCAGGGCAGGGATGCCCGCCATACCATGCTGGGCGCACCCTTGTGGGCGCGCGTGGCGACGGTGGCGGCCGGCCCGGTCTTCAACTTCATCCTCGCGGTGGTTCTGTTCGCCGGATACGTCATGGTCGCAGGAACACCGCGCGATCCCGTGACCTATGCCGCAGAGGTGCCGCTGCCGCCGGCCTATGCGTCGGAGTTGCAACCGGGCGACGAGATCCTGCGGATCGGCGATCAGGACACGACAGAGGGTCTTGGGCTCGATACGCTGCCGGTCACGGAACGGGTCGACTATACGGTCCGCCGTGACGGGGCAGAAACCGTGGTGCAGGGACCATTTCCGATTCCGCCGCGTGCCTCTGGCGTGACGCCACGGTCTGCCGCAGATGATGCAGGGATCAGGATCGGCGACGTCATCACCGCCATCGACGGCACCCCGATCTTTGCCTTCGACCAAATCATCGACGTCGTGAACGCGGCGGACGGGCGCGACCTGAACCTGTCGATCTGGCGAGATGGCACGACGCGAGACGTGACGCTCGCGCCTCGTCGCATGGACCTGCCGCTGCCCGACGGCGGGTTCGAGACGCGCTGGTTGATCGGCATCAGCGGTGATCTGTTCTTTGACGCGGCGACCGAAAGCGTCGCGCCCTGGACGGCGGTCTGGATCGGAATGCAGCAACTCTGGATGTCGATCACAACCTCGCTGTCGGCGTTGAGCCATATCGTGACAGGCGCGATCTCCACCTGCAATCTGTCGGGTCCGGTCGGGATCGCGCAGACCAGCGCCACGATGGCAAGCCAGGGCACATCGAGTTACGTCATGTTCATCGGCATGCTGTCGGCGGCCGTCGGCCTCTTGAACCTGTTTCCGATCCCGGTGCTGGACGGCGGCCACCTCGTGTTTCACGCCTACGAAGCGGTGACCCGCCGCAAGCCGTCGGACCGCGCGCTGAACGTGCTGATGACGGCCGGGGTCGCCATCATCGGGGCCTTGATGGTCTTTGCGCTGCTCAACGATCTGGTGCTCTGTCCCTGAGGTGTCACCGACTTGCCGTATTTTTGCCCCAGTCCTCGGGTAGTCATTCATTGACAATCCAAGGAGGCCGACATGCAGACCATATCACGGAAATACAATGGAGTTGCGACGTTGATGTCCCTGAACTGGGATCGCCTGCTGACGACCGGAACTCTGATCTTTGCGCTTTATGCCGGGACCTACATCGCCCTTCTCTGATTTGCCGCCTACGACAGGTTGACATGCACGCCCCCGGGCGTGCTTGTTCGTTTTGACATCCTGCCCCTTGTCCGGTAATTCCAATACAACTGGGGAATACGGGTAGCAGGCGCTTTTATGACAACGAGACAGACTGGCGCTGGCGTGCCGCTTCGCATGTGGATCGCTCGGACGACTGCGATCGTGACGCTTCTGGGGGCGGGGGTCATCGGCACCGTCGCGATGGCGCAAAGCTACGTCTTCAACACCGTCCAGATCGAGGGCAACCAGCGCGTCGCGGACAGCACGATCTTGTCGTTCGCCGGTATCAGCCGGGGTGAGGCCGTAAGCGCGGACCAGTTGAACAGCGCAGGACAAAGCATCCGCGCCTCTGGCTTGTTCGAAAGCGTCGATGTGCAGGCGCGGGGCACCACGCTGTCGATCAGCGTCGTCGAATTCCCGACCGTCAACCAGATCTCGATCGAGGGGAACCGCAGGCTTTCCGACGCCGAATTCCTGCCTCTGCTGGAAAGTGTGCCGCGCCGCGCTTATTCGCCCGCCGTGGTGGAACGCGATGTCGCGACAATCACCGACCTCTATGCCCGGAACGGCCGCATCAACGCCTCTGTTACCCCTCGCATCATCCGCCTGAGCGAGAACCGCGTGAACCTTGTGTTCGAGGTGCAGGAATCCGGCGTGACCGAGGTGCAGCGCATCAGTTTCGTCGGCAACCGCAGCTTCTCGGACCGGCGGCTGCGCGGAATCCTCGAAACCAAGCAGGCGGGACTTCTGCGGGCGATCATCAGCCGCGACACCTATTCGCAGGACCGCATCGATTTTGACAAGCAGGTGCTGACGGACTTCTACCAGTCGCGCGGGTTCGCTGATTTCACGTTGCAGAACGTCGATGTGACGCTGACGCGGGAACGCGACGCCTTTCTGATCACCTATAACATTCAGGAAGGGCAGACCTTCACCTTCGGCAATGTGTCGGCCAGTTCCGACCTGCCCGAGGTCAACGTCGCCGCCTTTCAGCGCGCCCTGACAACCCGGAGCGGTGCCACCTATTCGCCCGGACAGGTGGACCGCGACATCGCGCGGCTGGAACGGTTGGCGATCCAGCAGGGTCTGACCTTCGTCGCCGTGGAACCGCAGATCACCCGCAACGACCGCGACCTGTCGCTGAACGTCGACTACAGGCTTGTGCGCGGACCGCGCATCTTTGTCGAACGGATCGACATCGAAGGCAACCAGACCACGCTGGACCGCGTCGTGCGCAATCAGTTCCGCACGGTCGAAGGCGATCCGTTCAACCCGCGCGAGATCCGGCAGGCCGCCGACCGCATCCGCGCACTTGGCTTCTTCACCACCGCCGCGGTCGATGCCCGCGAGGGAACGACGCCGGACCAGGTCATCATCGACGTCAATGTCGAAGAAGCGCCGACCGGGTCGCTGTCCTTCGGGGCCAATTACAATACCGACAACGGCGTGGGACTTGTCGCGAGTTTCCGCGAGGCGAATTTCCTGGGACGCGGACAGGCGTTGAGCTTTCAGATATCGACCGCGCAGTCCAATCAGGTCTATGATTTCAGTTTCAGCGAGCCGAACTTTCTGGGTCGCGACCTGCGGGCCGGGGTGGATTTCACCTACCGCACCACCAACAACGAAAATGCGGACTACGACACGGACCGGCTGCGGTTCAGCCCCAGCCTGACGTTCCCGGTCAGCGAAAGCGGACGCCTGACGACATTCGCGGCCTTCACCTATGACGATCTGTCCGGCGACCTAGAGGGGATCAGTCCCTTCATCCAGGAAGAGGCGGATCAGGACGGCCTCTTCAACACCTCGATCGGTTACAACTATTCCTTCGACAACCGCCGCACCGGCCTCGATCCGACGGCGGGCTTCGTGCTGCGCTTTGGGCAGGAATTCGCGTTCGGCGACACGCAGTTCATCAAGACGACTGCGCTTGCCGCGGCCGAACGGAAGGTCCTGAACGAGGATGTGACCCTGCGCGCGACCATCGAGGGCGGGCATCTGGCCTATCAGCAGGGGTTCAGCCGGGTCACGGACCGCTTCTTTCTGAATGGCAACACGCTGCGCGGATTCGAGGCCAAGGGTGTCGGGCCGCGTGACTTCCAGCCCGGTGCCGATCCGGCGATCGACGACGCGCTTGGCGGAAATTCCTACGCTGTCGCCCGGCTCGAAGCGGAGTTTCCGCTGGGCCTGCCGGAAGAATACGGGATCAGCGGCGGCGTCTTTGTCGATTACGGGTCGGTCTGGGATGTAGGCCGCGATGGGCCGGCCGGCACCGCCATCATCTACAATGGTTTCACGCCGCGATCGACGGCCGGCTTGTCGATCTTCTGGACGACGCCGCTGGGACCGCTGCGCTTCAACTTCACCGAACCGTTGATGGCCGAGGATGAGGACCAGACCCAGGCCTTCGACGTCACGATCTCGACGACGTTCTGATGCGTGCGGCGGTGTTCGGCCTGCTGGCCGGGCTGGCTCTGACCCAGCCCGGTGCGGCTCAGCAGGCCCAGCCGCCTGTCCCCACATCGGTCCTGATCATCGACAGCGACCGGTTGTATCAGGAATCGCGCTATGGACAGCAGATCCGCGCCCGGTTGGATGCGGATGCCGAGACATTGAAGGCCGAGAACGACCGGATCGTCGCTGCCCTGACCGAGGAAGAGCGCAATCTGACCCTGCGTCGGCCCAGCCTGACGCCCGAGGATTTCCGCAAGGAGGCGGTGGACTTCGACACGAAGGTCCAGGGCATACGACGGGCCCGCGACGCGAAAGAAGTTGCCTTGCAGAATGACCGTCTGGCCGCGCAGAAGGACTTTTTCAGCGAAGTGCAGACCGTCGTGGGACAGCTCATGCTGGAACGGGGGGCGACCGTGACGCTGGACCAGCGATCCGTCTTCGTGGCCTTGACGGCGGCCGATGTCACGGACGATGCCATCGGCCGGATCGACGCGGCCTTTGTCGATGCGCAGCCTGTCGCCGCCCCCGCCGGGGGTGACCTGATCGAAGGCTCATCCGTCGTCGGAATCCCCGACGCCCCGGCACCCGAAAGTGGGCAGGATCAGGTCCCGCTCGACCGCTGACAGGTCCATGCCCTTGCCGGTGACGTGATCGTTTGCTAATCACGCGGGGCTGCCCTGGCGCAGCGCCAGACCGAAGGAATTCCGATGACCGAAGCCCCGACCGATCCGATCACGGACTGCGACATTCAGCTGATCCAGGCGATCCTGCCGCATCGCTATCCCTTTTTGCTGGTCGACCGCGTGACGGATATCAACGGCACGGCCTCGGCCACGGGCATCAAGAACGTCACGATGAACGAGCCGCATTTCCAGGGTCATTTTCCCGGTGCGCCAATCATGCCGGGCGTCACGATCATCGAGGCGATGGCCCAGACGGCGGGCGTGATGGTCGGGGCGTCGATGGGGCTGATCAATGGCGATCTGCTAATCTATTTCATGTCGATCGATGGCTGCAAGTTCCGCCGCAAGGTCATCCCGGGCGACCGCATGGTGATGAAGATCACGACGCTGCGCGGCAAGCCCGGTGCGAAGGTCTGGAAGTTCCACGGCCGCGCCGAGGTGGATGGAGAGTTGGCCTGCGAATGCGAGTTCGCCGCGATGCTGGACATGCGCGGCTGATGCCCGACATCCATCCCAGTGCCATCGTCGAGGACGGCGCGGTGATCGGCGCGGGCAGCGTTGTCGGCCCGTTCTGCCTGATCGGTCCACGCGTCGTGCTGGGGACGGGTGTCACGGTGAAAAGTCATGCAGTCGTTACCGGCGACACGCATGTCGGCGACGACACCACGATCTTTCAGTTTGCGGTGATCGGAGAGGTCCCGCAGGATCTGAAGTTCAGCGGCGAGGATACCTGCCTGCGCATCGGCGCGCGCAACCGCATCCGCGAGCATGTGACGGTGAATTGCGGCACCGCCGGCGGTGGTGGACTGACCCGCATCGGTGACGACTGCCTGCTGATGGCCGGTTGCCACGTCGCGCATGACTGCATGATCGGCGACCGCGTGATCATCGTGAACTCTAGCGCCGTTGCAGGCCATTGCATTCTGGAGGACGACGTCATCGTCGGCGGCCTGTCGGGCATCCACCAGTTTGTGCGGATCGGTCAGGGGGCCATCATCGGGGCGTTGTCGATGGTCACGAACGACGTGCTTCCGCATGGCCTGGTCATGGGACCGCGCGCGACGTTGGAGGGGTTGAACCTTGTCGGCCTGAAACGGCGCGGTATGGCGCGGGTCGATATCGCGGCCCTTCGGGCGGCCTATGCGGTCCTGCGCGACGGCGCAGGCACCTTTCACGCCCGTGCAGACAGCCTGTCGGGCAGTGATAGTGCCGCCGTGCAGCAGGTGCTGGCATTCATCAGATCGGACAGCGACCGCAATTTCCTGACGCCGCACTGATGCTTGCGTTGATTGCCGGAACCGGCGATCTGCCGCGCGCGGTGCTGGCGGCCTTGCCTGACCGGCCCCTGATCTGCGCGCTGGAGGGATTCGAGCCGTCGGTGACGCCGGACATCACTTTCCGGCTGGAACGACTGGGGAGCTTCCTCAGGGCACTGGAAACGCGCGGTGTCACGCGCATCTGCATGGTCGGCAGCGTGCGAAGGCCCGCCTTGCAGGTGTGGGCCTTCGACCTTGCGACCCTGAGACTGGTGCCGACGATCCTGCGCAGCATCCGAAAGGGCGACGATGGCGCGCTGCGGGGTTTCATCGCCGTGCTGGAGGCGCGAGGTTTCGCCGTTGTCGCCGCGCAGGATGTCGCGCCGGACCTGCTGCCCCCGGCAGGTGTGCTGACGCGGGCGCATCCGGCACCGTATCACGTACATGACGCGTCGGTCGGGCAGGGTCAGGTGGCGCTGATGGGCGAGGCTGATCTGGGACAGGCCTGCGTCGTCCGCGACGGTCGCATCATCGCAACCGAGGACGAGGGCGGCACCGATGCCATGCTGATCGGTGCGCGCGACATCGCGGTCGGGGCGGTCCTGTTCAAGGCCCCCAAGCCGCGACAGGATCGTCGGGCGGACCTTCCAGTCATCGGCGTGCGGACGGCGATGGACGCGGCTGCCGCCGGACTGGCCGGGATCGTGATCGAGGCGGGGGGCGTCATGGTGCTTGACCTTGCGGGCGTGATCGACGTGCTGGACGACCAGGGGATGTTCCTGTGGGTCAGGCCTAAGGAGGCTGCATGAAGGTTTTCGTGATTGCAGGAGAGCCGTCTGGCGATGCCTTGGGCGGCGCGGTCATGGCAGGGCTGCGGGACCTTTCGCCTGGCGTCACGTTCGACGGGGTCGGCGGCCCCTTGATGCAGGCGCAGGGCTTGGTCAGCCGGTTTGGGATGGACGAGCTCTCGTTCATGGGGCTGGCTGAGGTGCTTCCGAAATACCGTGCGTTGCGGCGGCGGATCGCGGAATGTGCGCAGGCCGTGCTGACGACGCGGCCCGACGTTTTGCTGACCATCGACAGCCCCGATTTCTGCCTGCGCGTGGCAAAGCAGGTCAAGGCGAAATCGGACATCCGCACCATCCATTATGTGGCACCCACCGTCTGGGCCTGGCGTCCGGGGCGGGCGGCAAGGATGGCGCGGCATATCGATCATGTGCTGGCTCTGTTTCCGTTCGAGCCGCCCTACATGACGGCGGCTGGCATGACCTGCGATTTCGTGGGTCACCCCGTCGTGGCGCAGCCGACTGCGACAGAGGCCGAGGTGGCGGCGTTTCGGCAGGCGCACGATCTGGGGCACGGCCCCTTGGTGCTGGCGCTTCCGGGGTCGCGCAGGGGCGAGGTGACACGGCTGGCCGACACCTTTGGCGGCGCGCTACGTCTGCTGCAGCAGACCGCGCCGGATCTGCGGGTCGTGGTGCCTTCTGCGGCACCTGTGGCCGACCTCGTGCGGGACCTGACGGCGGGCTGGCCGGGTCGCCCCGTTCTGATTGCGCCGACCGATGCGGCGGGCAAGCGCGCGGCGTTCAGGGCGACCGACGTGGCGCTGGCGGCCTCCGGGACGGTGTCGCTGGAGCTTGCGGCTGCGGGGACGCCGATGGTCATCGCCTACGACATGGCGTGGCTGTCGCGCCAGATCATCGGGCGGATGCTGCTGGTCGATACGGTCACGCTGGTCAACCTCGTGTCGGACACCCGGACCGTGCCGGAATTCATCGGCCCGGACTGCACGTCGTCACGGATCGCGGACGGTTTGCGGGCTGTGCTGGCTTCACCCGCGGCGCAGCAGGCGGCTATGGCAGTGACGATGGACCGCCTGGGGCGGGGCGGGGAAGCGCCGGGCCTGCGGGCGGCGCGGTCGGTGCTGGCGCACGTCGGTTGAGGATCAGCAGACCGGTCGCCAGAAGGGCGAAGCCCATGAAGGCATGCGGCGGCAGGGCCTCTTTCAGGACCAGCGCCCCCAAGAGGATCGCCACTGGCGCGATCAGCAGCGTGACAAGCATCAGATTGCCGGACCCGGCCATCGCGAGGACTCGGTAATACAGCAGGTAGGCAAATGCCGTGGCCACGACGGCGTAATAGCTTATTGCAGCCCAGGTTGCAGGTTGACGCGGCAGGACCAGGGGGCCTTCGACGATCCAGGCAGCGGGCAGCATGATCATGCTCGCGGCGGTCAGCATTCCGGCTGCGGCGACGGGCGGCGGCAGGTTCGCCAGACGCTTGCGCGCCCAGACTCCCGCAAGCGCGTAGGACACGGTGCCGCCGATCACGGCAATTTGTCCCAGGGACCGCAGATCGAGGGTGCGCAGCTGGTCCAGCCCGACGGCCGTGGCCACCCCAGCAAAGCCGAACGCCGTGCCAAGGGCGCGGCGTGGGGTCAGGCGTTCATCCGCCAGAAAGATCGCGGCCGCCACGACACCGAAAATGGCGGTACCGGCATTCAGGATCGCGGTCAGCCCCGTTTCGATATGCTGCTGGCCCCAGGCCATCAACGAAAAGGGTATGACGTTGTTCAGCAGGCCCATCCCGAGGAATCCGACCCAGATTTCCGGGTCGCGTGGCAGGCGCAGGCCGCGCCAGAACACGTAGGCCCACAACAGCAGGGCCGCCCAGACCACCCGATGCGCTACGACCGTCAGAGGGCCGATCTCGTTCAACGCGACACGGATGCTCAGGAATGAACCGCCCCAGATCAGGGCCAGCAGCAAAAGCTCTGCCCAGGCGCGGAGAGAGATGGATTTCTGCAAGGTTGGCGTTGTCATGTCGGCAGATGACGCCTC